>JAFGRZ010000172.1 GCA_016934895.1 Candidatus Aminicenantota bacterium | reverse complement strand
CCGGCGCCCAACCCGATGAGGCCATAAACCCCGAAGGCGACGATGGGGAGGACGAGGATCACGCCCTTGATCCCGGTATACTTGACGATCCGGGAGACGAGGAGAGCTTGGAGAAGGAAGGCGATGACGCTCGACCAGAGCTGGAAGTTGCCGTAAAAGCCCTGAACGACGGGGCCCATGTTGTCGGGGGAGATCGCCCGGGCCTTGATCATGATGAAGTCCCCGAGGATGAACTGACCGCTGGTGTTGACCAGGTTCAGGCTCAGGATCAGGAAACCCAGGAGCAAGACATAGGGGTTCTTGAAGACGAATTTGAATCCATTGCCTTTCTTCATGGGTTCGATTTTGGCCCGAACAACCGGCCGGTCCCTCCTGGAGGTCTCCCTGAAATGAACGACGAGGGAGAGGAGCAGAAAGACGACCAGCATGCCGGCGGTTAACAGGATAGTCTGGAAGGCCGGCCAGTTTTTCAACTTCGCGGCGATGAACGAGCCGATGGGAGCGCCCGCCGTGGCCCCGATGGCGATGATGGGGAAGAGACGGTCGCCTTCTTTTTTCAGGTAGATGTCGTTGGCGAAGGACCAGAACTGAGCGATCATGGAATTGTTGAAAATGCCGACCCAGATGTAGAAGATGAAACCGAGAAACGGGACCTTGGCCAGGGAGAGGAAGTAGAAAAGGATGATGTTCGAGATGAAGAACGAAGTGACACCGATGAGGAAGTAGAGCCGCTTGACGCGCGAGGCCAGCCAGCAATAAAGAGGGATGAAACCGATGAGGAGAATGGCCTGACAGGCGGCGGCTCCGGCCATGAGTTGGGGGCCCTGCTGGATTTGGAGGATGCTCCTGAGCCATTCCGGGAGGTTGGATCTGAGGAGAATCTCGAGGTCTTTTTCCGCCGAGACGAGGACCAGAGGTTCCCGCACAACCTTGATGATGTAGTAACTGGCCAGAAGAAGGAAGATGTCGAGGAGGAGGATCAGGGCCGTGACCGACTCGCCAGCCCGGACATCGCCGAAGATCCTGAGGAATTTTTCGGCTAGATCCTTCTTTTCACCCGAGGGCTGAACCGGATCAATCTCTGCCATTCAGGCTCTCCTTCCCATCCGAGACCTGAGGACCGAGGAGGACCTGTTTAGCGGCACAGCAAGACAAGAACTGCGGCAAAAACGTTTCCCTCCTCCCATTGTCCGGGATAGTAATCCATCGCTAACGAGAATGTCAATCATGCCAATGAAAATGGGGGTGGTCCTGAAAATAGTGGGGAAGGTCCTATTTCTGCAATATCCCTCCCCCTCGACACGGGAGGGTTTGGGAGAGGGTGAAAATAAACAGCACGGTCCGCATTTTTTTCTATGTATCTCGCCGAAATTCTATGGTATAAGCGGAGGAAATGGCCTGGCAGCAGGTTTATGACCCCCTGGGAAGCGGGATTCTCTCAGCGCTTGTGGCGGCCATCCCGATCGTCGTCCTTCTCGGCACCCTCGCTTTTCTTCGTCTTAAGGCCCACCGGGCCGCTCTCCTCGGCCTGGCCGCCGCCCTGGTTATTGCCGTCGCTATCTTTGGAATGCCGGGCGGCAAGGCCGGAGCCGTGACCTTGTTCGGTGCCGCCTACGGCCTTTTCCCGATCGGCTGGATCATCCTCAACGTCATCTTCCTCTATTCTTTGGCCAACGAGAAAGGCCATTTCAAGGTGCTCCAGGAAAGCCTTACCGGGATCACCCGCGACAGCCGGCTGCAGCTTCTGCTCATCGCATTTTGCTTCGGCGCCTTTTTCGAGGGCGCGGCCGGGTTCGGGACTCCCGTGGCCGTCACGGCCGCCATCCTCATCGGTCTCGGGTTCAAACCGCTGGCTGCCTCCGGCCTTTCGCTCATCGCCAACACCGCCCCGGTCGCCTTCGGGGCGCTGGGAACGCCGATCATCGCCCTCCAGGCCGTGACCGGGCTTTCGCTCCAGGACCTCAGCGCTCAGACCGGCCGCATCCTGCCGTTCTTCTCGATCATAGTCCCCTTCTGGCTTGTCTGGGCCTATGCCGGATGGCGCGGGATGCGGGAAATCTGGCCTGCCCTTCTCGTGGCCGGGGCGAGCTTCGCCGTCCCCCAGTTCCTTGTCTCCAACTTTCATGGCCCCTGGCTGGTGGACATCATTGCCTCGGTGGCTTCCATCCTCGGCCTGGTCGGCTTTCTCTTCGTCTGGCATCCCAGGCGGATCTGGGGCCTTGACGGACACGAAGCCGGCGCTCCGGCGCGTTCCGTTCACTCCTTCAGCCGCTCCCAGGTCTTCCGCGCATGGATGCCTTGGGGTATCCTGAGCGTTATTGTTTTCATCTGGGGGATTCCCAGTGTCAAAGTCTTCTTGGACGGACTGTCATCGTTTAAAGTGTCCGTGCCGCTCGTCCACCATCTCGTTGAGCGAATGCCCCCCGTCGTGCCCGCTCCGGCCGCCGAAACAGCCGTCTTCAGCTTCAACTGGCTGTCTTTCACAGGAACGGGCATTCTGGTCGCCGCCCTCATATCAGCACTTTTTATGAGGTGTCGCCTCCGTGACATCGTCCGGGTCTGGTGGGAGACGTTGGTGCGCGTCCGTTATTCGCTCCTCACCGTTTCCGCGATGCTGGCCCTCGGATTCGTCACCCGCTACTCCGGCCTCGATGCGGCCATGGGCCTGATGTTCGCCCGGACGGGAGTCCTGTACCCCTTTTTCGGCACCATGTTGGGCTGGCTGGGAGTGGCCCTCACCGGCTCCGACACCTCCTCCAATGTCCTTTTCGGCAGCCTGCAGCGCATCTCGGCCGAGCAGATCGGGCTCAGCCCGACGCTTATGGCCTCGGCCAATAGCTGCGGCGGCGTCATGGGCAAAATGATCGATGCCCAGAGCATCGTCGTCGCCAGTACCGCCACGCGCTGGTATGGGCATGAGGGGGATATCCTCCGCTATGTTTTCTTCCATAGTCTGGCGCTGGCGGTGCTCGTCGGCCTAATGGTCTTTCTCCAGGCGTATGTTTTCCCGTTCACCCGGCTGGTCGTCCGCTGAACATTCCCCTGAAAAGTCCCATCAAGAATGAGCCCAGACCGCCGCAAGGTCTATCCTCTGTGTTGCCAGAGCCTTCCGTCGATGCTTGCCGGGCTCAACTTGACCTCCGGCGGGACGGTGATTTATCATCCTGAACAATGACAGACTGGAAATCCTTCCTCAAGGCCGATCCGACGGATTGGCTTCTCGAGGACGACAATCCTTCAGTGAAATACCTGGCTTTGAGGGAGATTCTGGGGAAGTCTCCGACAGCTTCTGAGGTCAGAAAGGCCAGAAGGGAGATCATGAGAAGGGGTGTTGTCCCCAAAATTCTGTCCCGGCAATCACCGGCCGGATACTGGGAAAAAGAAGAGAACTTTTATGTCCGGGCCAAGAGATGACCTATAACGGCCGCTTCCAGGTCGATATCGAACGGAAGGGTAAACCCAGCAAGTGGGTTACACTCAATGCCTTGAGGGTGTTGAAGAGGCACTTTGGATAGACAAGGAAGTCCGATCTCGGCGCCTATTTCAAAAGAGAGAGGCCTTCTCCCTATTTCCTTCCCTTTTCGGGCGGGCTCTTGACGGCAGCGAATCTTTTCAAGGGGAGGTGAGCGGAGATAACCTCAAAATGTTTGTCTCCTTCGATGAGAACGAGATCGTGGTCGATGCAATCGGTGGCGATGATCACGTCGCTCAGCGGCACGGAGATCCCTTTGCGCTTCAACGCGCAGCCGTTCCGGCCGGCGGACTTGAAAGACACCGGGTCGCCTGGAATAAATTTCAACCCGGCCAGGGCCGATGCCAACCGGTTGAATTCGGCCTCGTTCCGTGCCCCGGTCAGAAGCTCGGCGAGAACGATCCCGTTGATGTGGATGCGGTTGTCGTCGATGAGCTCATCAATTCGGTCCCCGTGCATCGATCCGGCCTCCCGGAAATAGGGGATCCAGATGCTTGTGTCGACGAAGTACTCCGGTTTCATGTCAGGTCCTTCCTTCGGAGAGATTCCAGATCGACATCCAGCCGGACTTTGCCCCGGAGGCGCTTCAGGTTCTCACGGCGCACGCGCTGCAACATCTCCTGGAGGGAACGGCGGACGAGAACGCTCTTGCTTGTCTCCCCCGTTTCTTCCATCAGGTCTTCCATCAGGTCGTCGGGTATGATCAGCGTGGTCCTCATGCATATCTCCTAGGCATATTATATATGCATATCAGAGATATGTCAAATTTCTGTATTCTGCTTTAGAAACCTCCATTTAATCCAGACGTCACCCGCCCGAAATAGTCTCAAGATTGACAAAAAGAAGTGACGGACGAGAATCCATCAAGTCCCTGAAGACTTTATCATAAAAATATGGACGAGAGGACGGGCGCGGTGATATATAGATTGAAAAAACAGCCGCTTCTGTGCTCACTCCCGGGCACCGGGTGTGATTTTGATAATTGAGGCAATAAAATCGGGGACGCGATATACTGTCACCGCATCCTGAGATAATATGACAATAAAGGAGGTCTCATCATGAAAATCAAATTCCTCGGGACCAGATGTTACTGCCGGCGAGCGTTTATCATTCCGCTCCTGAGCCTTGTCTTTTTGATCGGCGCCGCGGCATCGGAGCGAAGCGATCAGGCGCCAAAGAGACTCACCGCCGCAGACTACGCGCAGGCCGAGAAATT
>JAFGRZ010000171.1 GCA_016934895.1 Candidatus Aminicenantota bacterium | reverse complement strand
TACTCGAACTTTCTCATCCAGGGCGCCACGTAATGGTTGGTGTGAACGAGGGTGCCTTCCGTAGAGTATAGGGGCGCGTAATCCGTGGCCGAGCCTTCGATGCTGTAGATCTCGCCGTTCCAATCGGTGATCACCTGGTTGTAGTTTGACGCCCGCTCCTTGAGGATGGCGGCATCGATGGCCTGGCCGATCGTCCGCGCGGCCAGGATCTTGCGGACCAGGAGCAGCCGCGGCACCCCGACCCTCATGTCATTGGAATCGACCTGGTTTCCGGTCAGGCTGATCCCGGCCGAGTTGTAGCCCACGCTGATTCCCAAACCGCCGTAGCCGACGGCCACGATCTCCGGCTCTCCGTCCACCTGGTAATGGATGATCGTGACCAGCTCCTGGGTGGAGGGAGACGTGTCGTTGTTGTGGGCGGCCAGGACCGATCCGTCGGCGGTCACGTCGTTGGAGGCGATGAGATCGCTGCAGCCCTTGGTGAACCTGTAATTCTCATCCCACAATTCCTCGCAAAGGGTTGGGAAGAGGTCCTCGAGCTCCAGGCCGGCCGCATCGGCCGCCCCCTTCGCTTCGGCGACGTATTCCGGAACGTATTTCCGGGAGTAGGCCAGAAACAATTCCGCCTCGGCCCGGATCTCTTCCCAGTCCGGCTCCTCTTTCATCTCGGCCACTTCCTGAAGCAGGTTTTTCTTCAGTTGCGTTCCAATCTGGAAGCCGGTGTCGTAGTGACTTCCCTTGACATGGATGACGGGCACCTGGATCTGTTGAAGGGCGGCGACCGCCTGTTGCTGGGGATTCTGTCTCTCTGCCGGATGAAGAAAAGCGGTAAAAACGCCCAATCCAAGCAAAAGAAAAAGCATCCGATAATGAAATGGCTTCGCTCGCTTCATCGTTCTCATTGTCCTCCAAACCTTAGAAAAGCGTCGAAATTTTTTCGAGCTTGGCGATCGCGGCGGCCACGGCTTTCTCGAGATTCCCGATCGCCGTGATGACGCCCTTTTCGTCTGCCGTCTCGGACGCTTCGGTCAGTTCGGGCAGCAAGAGCACGGCATATGTATACCGGGATCCGAAAACGAGGTGCTTGTACCAGGGACGGTTCGGGATTCCCACCGGGTCGGTGAAGTCCCTCTCCAGGCCGATGAGCAACCGGTTGATGCGCTTCAAGGCATCTTTATCGATGTTTCGAGCCTTTTCGGGATCGAAAACATATGGCCGGACATCCACAGCCGCCTTCTCCATTTCCTCGAGCCGGGCCAGAAGGCCGGCCGCCTTCTCTTTTCCCGGATCGTGAGTCGCCGCCCATTCGGAGATGTACGCCCTGAGTTCCCGGGCAGTGGTTTCGTAGTCGAGCGGAAGGACGGGCAGGCAGCCGAGATCGATGACCATGTGCGCCCAGATCTTGGCCAGAGCCGCCGTGTATTTCATGCCCGGGTCGCCGAAATGGGTCATCCAGTAATAGTCGTCATAGATGGAGTGGTAAACGCCGTAGTCGCCGTCAAAATACATGTCCAGTGCCGGGGCCCCGATATGCTGAAGGAAGACGGCGTGGTCGCTGCCGCTCCCGATCGGCTCGACCCGGCCCTCTTCTTTGACCCCCTCTTCACCGGCGGTTCCCGCTTTCCAGACGTCATAGACCGGCTTTTTCTCGACCGGGTCTTCGACTTCCCTCAAGGCTTGATGAATGACGGGAATCAGGCTGGGGACTCCCTGGACGCTGAAGTTCCTCCCCGATGCGGAACTGTCGACGTTGAGGTAGGCGACGAGGTTTTCCCTTAGCCAATCTTTGTGTTCTTCTCCCCATTCCGTTGAACCGGTCAGGGTGAACTCCTCGGCATCCCAGCTGCCCAGAACGACCGTCCTCCGCGGACTGAACCCGGCCCGCTTGGCGGAGCCGAGCACCCTGGCCAACTCCATCAGGCAGGCGGTGCCGCTCGAGGGGTCGTGCCCGCCGTACACCCAGGCATCCCGGTGGTTGCCGACGACGATGACTTCATCCGGATCGTCTGTTCCCTTGAGAGAGCCGACCACATTTGTGATGGTCTTGACCGGCTCGTCCATCTCGACCCGCATCCGGACTTTCGTTCGGGAGCCGGAAAGACGGTAGGTGAAAGGAAACGCTCCCTGCCAATCCTGAGGCGCCTCTTCTCCATTCAAGGACTCGAGCAGGGGACGGGCGTTTTCGGCCGACAGCGGGATGCTCAGGATCTTAGGAAGGGTCATGGCTTCCTCGGGGCTGAGCCTCCGGGCTCCCGGTTTCGAGGCCCACTCCGGCGTCAGCGGATCGCCCGGATAGATGAAATCGTACGGAATTCCGCCTCGCTGGATATGGCTTGGGGGGCCCCAAGGCCCATCCGGGAACACGGAGCCGCGGACATATCCGTCCTCTTCGGGGTCCGAATAGATCAAGAGACCGGCCAGCCCTCTTTTTTCGGCCGTCAGCGCCTTGAATCCACGATAGCTGTAAGGTGAGGAATACCGGACCAGGGCGATCTTTCCCTTGACGTCGATTCCGCGTTTCTCGAGCAGGTCGTAATCTTCCGGATTGCCTCCATTGGCATAAATGAGGGGCGCCGTGACATCGCCCGATCGCGAATAAGCGTTGTAGGGGATCCCAACGTCGGGATTCATGGTATCCGGATCCTCCGGGTAGCCCTTTTCCTCGATCTTGAGCCGCAGGCTATGCGGCGAGACGAGCTCGACCTCTATGGTCTTCGGAAAAGAGAGGAGCACGTCATAAGTGGCCAGGGTGACGTCCTCGAGGCCGAACTCCTTCCACTTCCCGGCGATGTATCGGGCCAGTTCATTGTTCCGGGGCGAGGCGGCCACGTGCGGTTCGGCGGTGAGATAGCGCAGATACCCGTCGATCTTTTCGGCGGAGACGGCCCGATCAACGAAGTCTTTAAAGGCGGCCGTGTCGGCTGGGGGAGGAGCGGCTTTCTTGCAGCCGACAAAGCCGGGATAGATGGCCAGGAAGATCGCGGCCGCCGCTTGAAAATGCCTTGCAGAGGCAGGTGACTTCCGGCCCATGATGTCTCCGGCAGGGCCAATTATATTATTCTCCCCGCCAAAAAGAAATACGGTCATTCGGCATCTGCGGTGTCGTTTTTGCCTTGACAGCCTTTTTTAGGCAGACTATATATATAGGGCCATTCGTTTGGCCTTGATTTCGGCAGCAGAAAGAACAGATGCTCAGTTTCTC
>JAFGRZ010000026.1 GCA_016934895.1 Candidatus Aminicenantota bacterium | reverse complement strand
GAGCTGCCCGAGGTTCATGCCCTCGAAGACGGGGAGTTCCGGCGCCTCAGCCATCAAAACGATGCCTGGCTGTCCGAGGTCGAATTGGCCTCGACCGAAGATTTCACTTCGAAAAGCAAGGATGGCACGGTCGTCAACAGCCTCCTGGTCAAGCCGGCCGGTTTCAAGGAGGGACGGAAATACCCGCTTCTTCTCCTTATCCACGGCGGCCCGAACGGCCAGGATGAGCATGTCTTCGACTTCGATAATCAGTTCTTTGCCGCCCGGGGATATGTCGTACTGAATGTAAACTACCGGGGGAGTTCCGGACGCGGCTCGGCCTTCCAGAAGGCCATCTATGCGGAATGGGGCCATAAGGAAGTCGTGGACCTCATCGGCGCCGTTGACGAGGCCGTCCGCCGCGGCGTCGCCGACCCGGAGCGGATGGGGATCGGCGGCTGGAGCTACGGAGGGATCCTGACGGATTCGACCATCGCCGTCGACCAGAGGTTCAAGGCGGCGATAAGCGGCGCCGGGTCGGCGCTTCAGTTAACGATGTACGGAACCGACCAGTATATCCTCCAGTACGAAAATGAGATCGGGCTTCCTTGGAAAAACCTTGAGCCGTGGATCAAAGTTTCGGCGGCTTTTATGAGGGTCGATCGCATCCGGACGCCGACTCTCTTCATGTGCGGCGAAAATGATTTCAACGTTCCCATCGCCGGCAGCGAGCAGATGTACCAGGCGCTCAAGAGCCGGGGCATCGACACCCAGCTCATCGTTTACCCGGGACAATTCCACGGGATCACGACACCCAGCTACATGAAGGACAGGCTGGAGAGGCGTCTGGCCTGGTACAACAGGTATCTCATGCCCGCCGGCCAGCCCGGGCAAGAGCAGAAATAGGGACTATTTCTTTCGCCGGAGCTTCCGTTCTATCCGGGTGCACAGGCCCAGGAGCATGTTCAGCTCCCATTCGGTCAGCCCGGCCCGCCCGATGAGACGCCTCAGGTTGCGGGCGATGTCCGCATTCAGATCCTTATCTCCCTTGCGGCCATACCCCAGGATTTGCAGCGTCCCCGGGATCCGGCGGTAGAGCTTCTCGCACTCACTTTTTGCGACCAATCCCGGAGTCCTCGTCTCGGCCTCGAGCCGGCTCAGTTCGTAGGCCAATATCAGGACGCTCTGGGCCAGGTTGAGTGAGGGGAAGGCGACAGAGGACGGGATGGTCAATACCAGGCCGCATTGGTCGAGCTCCATATTGGTCAATCCGGTATGCTCGTTTCCAAAGAGGACGGCGACCGGGTTTGCCGCCGCCGCTTTTCTGATCCGGGGCGCTCCCGTGCGGACATCCACGATGAGCCCCCGCCGGCCGCCCGGCCGTCGGGTGGTCCCGACGGCCAGTGCCTTTCCGGCCACCGCCCGGCGCAAGGTCTTATGGACTTGCGCAGCCTCCAAGACGTCTTTGGCGTGACAGGCCATCGATCTGGCCTCGTCCGTAAGATGAGGCACGGGTCCGACGAGTTCGAGCCTGTGGAAGTCCATGTTCTTGATCGCCCGGGCGGCCGCCCCGATATTCCCCGATTCGGTGGGTCCGACGAGGACGAAGTGGACGTTATTTTTCCAGGTTTTGCGTTTCATCTCGGACGCGAAATTCAAGCGAAATATAGTCTGAGTCCTTCAGAGACGGATGTCACGGACCGGGCACGGATGAAGACAGAGAAGATTCGGACCACGGCCGATACTCCCGCCTCCTTTCGGAGCTCCCTCAGGTTTCCGGAGCGCCCTTGGTCCGCCCCATCCAATCAAGATTCTCGAAATCCCCGAGAACCTCCCGGAAATGCCGATAATACATCAGTTCCTCTTTGGTGCGGATGCTGATTCCGACCGGCAAGGCCCGCTCTCTCCGGAAATCTCTGTCGGTGATGCTTTTTTCCGCGTGGTCGGAGAGCTGTTCGGCAACCCCCGCCCCTTCCCAGAATTTCGCCTTGGTCCGCCCGAGGACGCGGTCGGGAAGGATCCCGTCCATCGCCCGCCGCAGGATCCATTTTTCGATGCCCTGACGGAGTTTGCACCCGGCGGGGATACGGAGGGCATAGTCGACAACCTCCGGGTCCGCAAAGGCCACATGGGGGACCGTGCCGTGGGCGGAGGCGCTTCGGTCCACCCTCTGAAAGGCGGTGTTATGAAGCCTCAAAGTGATGTCGATGAGCTCTTTGTCCAGGACCGCCGGATCGAGGGATTTGAGATAAGCGTAACCCGCGAAGAGTTCGTCTCCCGCTTCTCCCGAAAAGACCTCGGGAACGAAATCCGATGCCCTTTTCGCTACCAGATAGTTCGTTATGCTCGAACGGACGAGCAGGGCGTCGAACGACTCGAGGTGTTCGATGACCTTGGGCAGTATTTCGAGCATATCCCTCAACCTGACGACCACTTCGTGGTGATCCGACCCGATATGCCGGGCCACTTCGGAAGCGTACTCGAGGTCCGGGGCGCCGGGCACACCGGCGGAGAAAGTGAAGAGTATTTTCAAAGAGGGACGCGCCAGGGCGGCCAGGGAGCTTGAGTCGAGCCCTCCGGAGAGCCAACTTCCCATTTCTTCCGAGCGGACACGTTTTTCGACCGAGGCACGAAGTCTCCGGCGCAGCTCGGCGGCGATCCCTTCGGGAGGGGAATCGACCGGTTCTTGGGGTTCGAGACGGAAATACGATTGGAGATGGTCGCCGTCATAGATATGACCCGGGGGAAGTTCATGGATCTCGTGGCAGAGCGTTTTCAAGGCTTTGACTTCAGAGGCGAAGCAGAGCCGGCCCCCGCTCGTTTTTCCGTAATAGAGGGGAGCCACCCCGAGTGGGTCCCTCTTCAAGATCAAGCGCGGGCCTTCGATCCTGGCCTCGGCCAGCCGTTCGGTGCCGCCGGCGTCTCTCGCCGTGGATTCCCGCGTCAGAATGTCCGTCGCGTTTTCCTGCGTTCCGGCCCAGAGGACGCCGATCGTGGCCGTTTCGTTTTCCAGGACATTCCGGCCTGCCGGCCCGCGATAAGCGATCCGGTTCAGCATTCTTTCAACGTCGGCCTTTTTATGGCCTTCCAGAATTCCCGCGATTCCTCCCATTCGATGGTCCTTTCAGTGGTTAGGATTTCCCCGAGATCCGGTCGAGGATGGCCCGGGTCCGCTCCGCTTCACGGAGAATTTTGCCCGCTCCGTCCACAGCGTGCCAAGCGCCGTCGATGAGGCGTGTCGAGATCTTTCCGCAAAGATGCGGATTGCCCTTGAAGTGAGGAGTGTCCAGCAGACCTTCTTTTATGGCCCGGGCCAGCACCGCGGCATCCGTCCAGGAATCTTCGCTCTCTCTTTTTCCGAGTTCGGAGATCGCTCCGAGGAGCACTTGGGCTTCTCCGATAAGCTCCTGCTTGCGCTTCTGGACCTCGGGATCTGATTTCATGTCGGGCATGCCTTCCAGACAGTTCTTGAGGGTTCCATGGACGATATGGCAGCTGTGGACGACCTCGTCGGGATAGGCGGCATGATCGCCCTCGCTGTATCCGACGACGTGGAGGATGTGGGGATTGAGGGCGAGACTGACGACGCCCGAGGCGGCCAACTGGCCCTGGGCCACCTCCGGCACGGAGGAGAAGTGGGCGATCCCGGCCCTGACCTCGGTGAACGAAGTGAACTGTTCGTCGTGAAGGGACGCGATGAGCTCCTTCTTGGCGAGCATCTTGCCCAGGTCCATTCTCGGGGAGGTGCCGGGAGGCGTATTGAACATGTATTGGGCGACATAGTGCTTGACGCCCATCTTCTTGGCGTTGTAAGCCGCGAGAAAGGCCATGGCCACGGCCAGGGAGTCGTGGGCTTCCCTGAGGCTCCACTGGTGGGCCTCGTTGACCTCGACCGGGATTCCGCGTCCGGCGTACCACCGCATCGCTTCCTGTTTCTCCAGGATGGATTCCTTGAGAGGCACGCCGGAACGGCCGTCCATGACGTTGTACCAGCAGAGGGGAATGGCGGCCCAGGCGTTGTGGATGGTCCGGACGCTCATCTCCGCCCAGAGGAGAAGATCGCGCGTTCCGCTGTAGCAGCGGACGAGCGGGTAGTTGCCGCACCGCGAGCTTTCATATATCGCCGCCAAGTCCTCGGGTTTTCGAATCGGCACTCCGCCCGCCCCGTCCTGGCCATGATCCATTTTCTCGGGATGGAAAAAATGCTCCTGGGCATTCTGGTCGGGACCGATGGAAATGACATCCATAACCCGGGACTCCGCGATGGCCTTCGCGCCGGAAACGGTTTCTTTGAGCGTCGGCCGGCCGAAGTGATGGCGGAGAAGAGGATAAGGGTAGGACTGCCGGATCCGGCCGAGGAGGTCTGGGGCGTATCGGCTTTCGCCTTCCGCTTCCTTCTCTCCGCGGAGGTAAGCGATAATCTCGGGGAGGGGGTCCCTGTCGCCGAAAATTCTTTCGAAAAGCCCGGCCTTGCGGGCGGTCTCGGCGGCCGGCGGGGTCCCTCCGAAAATGAACCGAACCCCTTGGATGCCCCGTTGAGCGATTCCCTTCTTCATATCTTCAAAGAGCGAGGTTGCCGTCTCCGGAGTCAGGCGGTAACTCACGGCGACGAGACCGGGTTTTTCTATTTCGACCCGGTCGAGGAGCCGCTCCACGGGGACTGCGGGGCCGAGAGACTCCGTCTCGTATCCTTCGGCCTTGGCAAGCTCGAGGAAGTGATGAAGGCCTCCCACGTGGACACAACTTCCGAGGGCGGCTCCGAGAATTTTTTTCTTCATCTTGAGACTCCTCTTCGCTTCGAGCTCTTTGGGCGCTTCCGGTCCGCTTTCGTGCGTGGGACCATCCTGACGAGCATCCCTTTTCCGGTCGGAGATTCTTTCCCCAGGAAGGAATCCCGTCAGGCGGGTTGACTTTCCTCGCCGATGGCCAGAAGCCGGAGCTCCTTCAGGGTCATGTCGGCGATGCCGAGACGTTCGACCGTGCGGCCTTCGAGCCAGTAGTCCTTTCCATTGAGCACGGAGGCCAGGCGGATGACCGCATCAATGGCCGGGGTCTCGACGCCGAACTTGCGTCCTATGGAGGCCATGGGAACAAGGCTCATGGGGATGTCTTCGTTCAGGTAGCGCATCTTCAGATGCGCGGGAGCCTTGATGCCCTTGTATCCCACATTGGCCCGGACGGCCTGGAACAGGTCCGCTCCGGCCGCGTTATAAGCCCTGTACAGCCAGTGCCGGGCGCTCATGGCCTGGATGCCCAGAGTCTCCGCGACCGTGACCCTCTCGGCGTCGATCTCCTCGAGGACTTTGGCCACCGACGGTGAAATGCCTTCGTGATAGAACTCGAAGTCGGAGACGTCCTCGATCCAGCCGGCGTTGAGGACGCAGACGGCAGGATGAAAAACCGAGCCGATGTTGTTGAAGCTCGTCTTGAAAATGTTGTCTCCGGGGACGAACTGGGGGTAGGGGATCCGCAGGACTTTCAGGACCTCGGGAATGAGGTGGGCCCGCACGGAGGCGACCGGGATGGAGTTCTTAATCCCGAAGATCTTAGCCTGCCCGGGGCCGAGAATTCTTGAGGCGTAGATGAATGTCTGTGTTTCGGCGATGATGACGTTCGCCGAACAGCCGCTTTTCGTGACGACCTGCCTGAATTCGAGGGCTCCGAACGTACGGCCGGGATTGAGGACGACGATCTGTCCGTCTTTCAGATAAGAAGCGCAGGTTCGGGCGATATCCGCGTGACCTGTCGCCGGGACGGCGACCATGATCAAGTCGGCGCCCTTGACGGCCTCCTCGATGGATGTCGTGGCGAGGGAAATGCGGCCGAACCCCTCGACTTCGTCGCCTACCATTTCGACCCCGCCGGTCGAGATCACTCCCCAGATCCGATCCTCGGTGCGGTTGTACAGGCGGACGGGGAAATCCATCAGGGCCAGATGTCCGGCCATGGCCAGGCCTCCGTGGCCGGCCCCGAGGACTGCGATCTCGATTTTATCCGTCATTTTTATTATATCAGAGGCTCAGGAAAAGCTTCCCGCGGAAGCGATGCCTATCTTAAGATTTGCCTATAACATACAATAGGAGAGGGGGGAATGTCAAAATCAGGGAGGCTCTATGCCGTAAAGTGTAGAAAATATGGTGCTGGAGAGAGGAGCCGCCGCCAACGGCTCACTCTCTCCGCCTTCTTCTCATCACCACACTTCTATGATGGCATAGAGCCAATTAGGGTATTCCTTCGAGCGTCCGTTCGGGCTTTATCGGCGCGGGGTGCGGCGCTTCTCCAAGATATAGAAACAGCGGTCGCCGAAAAGAAAATCCGCGGCGGCGTAGCCCCGGCGGAAATAGTGCTCGAAAGCCCGCCGCAGGCCTTTTTGCCAGGAAGCGATCGGCTCATGCCGGCCCCGCCAGGCATTGATGTTCTCCGGAACTTCCACCAGGATGCGCTTGCCCGTGAGGCCGAGGCGGGTTGTTCCGGGCAGAAATTCAGCCGTTCCGTCTTTTCTTTCCAACGCCCTGGGCAAGGCCTCTTCATCGAGGTTGTCAGAACGACCGCGCCGCCGCTCGGCTACCCTTTTTTCTCGGATCGGCCAGTCCATCAGAAAGCGGTCGGTGGGAATTCCCGGTCCCAGGTTGAGCTTCGAGTCGAGACCGTATAAGTTGCGGATGTAGGTCGAGGTGAGGGCGCCCAGGGCGTGAAGATTGAGATTGGCATTTCGGGCCTGGAGGGGATCGAAAGTCCAGGTGATCCGGTCGTACCCGAGTTTCAGAGCCCAGCTCCGCTGGGCCCACTTCAACCGCTTGCCGATACCGTGTCCCTGGTATTCGGGAAGGACGGCGAGAAGGTGGGAGTGCTGGCCGATCCTGCCGTGGTGGACGGCCGGGAAGGAATAGATAAAGCCCACCAAATGGTTCTTGACATAAGCCCCCAGGATGATCCCTCCCATGGGAGCCGAGATGCAGAATTGGTGAGTAGGAGTCAGGTCGGTCTCGTCGTGCCGCCAGACACGGCGCTGGATGCCGAGGAGTTCGCGGAACTCCTCGAACGAGATCAACCGGCGGATCCGCACATCAAGGGTTTTCCGGGCGGTTGATGGCTTCATCCGGGGCATCTCTATTCGCGGCCATCCATATTAGCCCATCACCCGGCGGGCTTCAAGCTCAGCCTCTTGATCAACATGGTCCCATAGGACCCTCGAGGGAGGAAAAACGAGATGGTCCATTTCTTTTTTCCCGGATGGAGTTCATCGGGGCCGTCGGAGAGGACACGCAATTCCTCCGGCCTGATCAGAGCCTTGCGTCGGAACGAGCGGAAATAAACGCGGCGGAGAGCTCTCGTCCGGAATACCCCCGGAGCAAGACCTTTTTCCTTCAGGATGTCGACATAGATCGAGCGGCTGAGGCCGTCGGCGAATTCCATTTTGGGAGCGGCGGTCGGGATTTCGAGCGCGCTGAAATAAGCGAGGGATTCGGTGTCGAGGTCAGGCCAGAAAAGATATCCTCCTTCCCGTCCGGAAACCTCGATGCCGTCCGGCACCTTCATCCGGATCAATCTTCGCAACGACTCGTTCCAGAGATGGGATTGGAAAGCCGCGTATAGCATGGCCACCTCTTCCTCGGGGATCCAATGAAGGGCCCGGACGAAATCTTTGGAATGGCCGTTGAGGAAACCGAAGACCTTTTTCTCCAGGGGGCTTTCGGCCAGGTTCAGGAGAAGGGGCCAATCCTTCCAGTTCTTGATGAAGGCGGCCTTCCGCAGGCGCTCCTTTCGGCTGTCCGCCGAGTTGGGGCTCGTCAGGAAAACTTGAAGGGCGCCGTTCCAGTGCCTGTTCAGGATCTTTTCCGCGAAGAAGCCCCGTTCCGGATCATAGCTCCGGAACCTCTGGTCATCGAAGAAGTTCGGAAAGCCCGTTTTTCTGACTTGCTCGAGATTGCGCTCGAGAGGGGAGATGTCATCGAGGTTTCTCAACGTCACTGTGAAGGCGTTTCCGGCGATCAGATCGGGGCCCATCGGCCGGTCCATGTATCCGCGGCATTCCAGGGAGAAGTCTTTTTTGCTGCGGCTGAAATCTTGAGGATCTTGAATGGCGATGAACTGGCGGGTCAGTCCGTGCTTGTCCTTTTTTCCGCCGTAGGAGAAGCGAGACGAAGGAAGACCGATCGATCGGGCCATATGGTGGACCAGGTCAAGTGTGTTCCAATGGCGTTTTTCGAGGACGTAAACCCGGTATTCCCCTTTGGGACGGAGAGGCAGCGCAGCCTTTTCTTCGACGATGAAGTCCTCGGGAATGGCCTTGATCATGACCGGATTATAGCATTCTGAAAGGCTTCCCCCAACCGCGGCCCGCCCCTTTTCGGCTGTGGATGCGGAGGTCAGACCTTGACCTTCTTGAATCCCAGCAGGGATTTAAACCGGGTCGTCACCGAGTCCGATACCGAGTAGAAGGTGGGCAGGAAGATCAGAGTGAAGAAGGTGGACATGGTCAGGCCGCCGACAATGGCCACGGAAATAGGCGCCCACATCATCGCCCGCCGGCTGGCGGCGGGAAAGAGCTGCGGGAACATGGCCGGGAGGGCCAGCGGAAGGACGCCGCAGATCGTGGTGATGGCCGTCATGATGATGGGCCGCATCCGGTCCTTCCCGCCCTGGACGATGGCTTCGTCCTTGCTCAGGCCGGACCGGCGCAGGGCCCGGATGTGATCGATGAGGATGATCCCGTTGTTGACGACGATCCCGAACAGAGTCAGGAGGCCCAGGTAGGACGTGCTGTTCAGGGTGATATGGGTGAGGGAAAAGAGCACGGCGACGCCGAATAGGGCCAGTGGCACACTCAACAGGATGGTGAAGGGGTGGACGAAGGATTCGAACAGGGAGGCCATGATGATATAGATGAAGACGAGGGCGAGCACGATGGCCAGGTTGGATTCGCTTTGGGATTCCTGGAATCGCCGCCATCCGCCTCCCAGGCTCCAGGTGGTGCCTTCAGGAAACGGGATGGT
>JAFGRZ010000170.1 GCA_016934895.1 Candidatus Aminicenantota bacterium | reverse complement strand
TCGGCGAGCCCCGGCCGGCAGAAGATATAGGAATCGGTACCGGACTTGGCCAGGATCTGGACGAGGCCCCGGGTGTGGCCGAAGGGGTCGAGATTGGAGGCCGTCCGGATATCGACGCCGAATTTTTTCAGGAAATACCTCTTTCCCAGGAGGATTTGCCGGACGAAGGACTCTCCGCAGGGCATGTTGCAGTCGGGCTGAAGGTGCCAGCCGCCCAGGATGTGCCATCTTTTTTTCTTGACCAGGCGCCGGATCCTTTTGAAGAGCGCCGGCTCATATTCTTCCACCCAGCGATAGAGGATCGCTTCGTTGTGGTTGAAGACGAATTCGGGGAATTCCTCGCAGAGCGAAGCGGCCGATCGGAACGTGGACAAGGCTTCACCGGCTCCCTCTTCCCAGTCCCATAGCCAGACCGGATCAAGATGAGCGTTGCAGACCAGATGGATTTTCGGACGCGGCATGAAACCTTCTCCTTCCAGGGCCTGGATCATCGGAGTCGAGATGCTCCTCAACATCCGGGGGACGAACAGGACTATTATAATGCGACGCTCGCGGCGTCTTCAAACGCTTTGAAAAATCGAGAGGAGGGACGTCCGGACGGCCGGTCGCGGCGGTTATCTCACCGGTGTGCGATCGGCTCGCCGCAACCCCGGACGTTGGGGGGAAAGGAGGAAATCAGGCAGGGGGATGGCTCACATCTTTGCGGACGCTGCAGAAGCGACATCGGAGCTTTCCTCTTCGTCCTCGAGTTCGCTCTCGACTCCCAGAAGCTTGGCCGTTCCCTCGTAGATCATCCGGTAGGATTTCTTGGATTCCTGGAGCTCGGCCAGCTTTTCGCGGACTTTCTGGAGCTCTTTCTCGATCAGCGCATCCACTCCTTCGAGCATCCGCTTGGCTTCCTGCATCGTCTTTTTGTAAAGATCTTCCTGTTCCTTGCTGAGGGCCATTCCTTTACTCCTTATAATATCATTGATTTTGCGATAGGTTCGGCTTGAAGATTATGTCCAGGGGTTTCCAAACCCTGACGGGAACGCCGTCTTTTTCGGCGGGCTTGAACTGCCATTGCCGGATGGCGGTCTCGGCCGCTCTCTCGAGTCCGAAACCTCCCTTGATTCCCTTGAGGATCTCGGTCCGGATGACCTCCCCGGTTTCAGAGACCAGGGCGTTTACGGTCACCGTTCCGCCCACCCCCATGTTCAGGGCCTGAACGGGATACTTCGGGCTGATTCTTTTCAGCAGCACGGGTGCGACATCGACGCCCTCCAGGGGAACCAGGTCGCCCGGCTTGGCCAGGACTCTTGTCGGCTCATCGGCCCGGGGCTTGTCCGGCGGAGTCTCTGTCTGACTCGGGGCCGACTGAGGGACCGGAGAGTTCACCTGAGGAGTCGGTGTTTCGGAGTCTGTGGTCGGGGAGACGATCTCAGGATCCGACTGCAGCTTCAAACCAAGAGGAGGAGTATCTTCAGGCAGAGCCGGGGCGATCGGAACACTTGCCGCCGGAGCCGCGGACTGTTCGGCCGATTTGACCGTTTCTTTCCCGGGCGGGGGCGTGGGTTCAGACTTCGGCGTGGGCCGGGACTCGGGTCCCCGGCTGACCGCTTCGGCCGGGATCTCCATCTGTCTCTCGGCAAACTCGCTCGGGAGTGAAGGTTGGAGGGAAGTCACCATCTGGCCGGCCGGCTCCTTGGGTTTTTTGGATTTGACGATGATGAAGGTCGATCCGGCGACAATCAGGACGGCGGCGGCCAGTCCTCCGATCAGAGCGGCCGGGGGCTTTCTCTTGGCCGGCTCGGCATAATCATCGAAGTAGGCCGCCTTTTGGTGGGGCGCGATGGGCTCATGTTCCAGCACAACCCGACCCATTTCAGGCGTGCTTTTTTCCGTTTCGATGGGCTTTTTATCGATTTCCAGGAGCGTTTGGTCGATACTCCGGGTTTTCTTCGGGGCGTCCAAGCGGACCTGGGCCGGCGGGGGAGGGATCGCGGCCTCCATTTTGGGCTGGGGAGGGATCCTCTCTTTGATCTCCCTGGCGAGGGGAGTCCTTCCTTCCTTTTCAATTGTGTCCATGGTGATTTCAGGCCCGGCGGCGCGGAGCGGCTTCGCCGCCGGCCCGGCCGTGATGGGCGGAGGAGGGGAGGGCCGTTTCACCTCGGGCCTGGATGTCACGGTTTTCTTCTTCTCATCGAGACCGAGGCCTCCGATGGCCCCCTTGAGCAGGGTTTCGATGTCGCCGTCGACGCCTGCCTGAGTCTCCTTTTTCTCAGGGACGATGGTCTTGACCGTCTCCTTCTTCCGGGTGGTTCCGGTCAACCCGGAGACTGCGGCCTGCAATTCTTTCTCGATATCGTCGAGACCCCCGGACGCTTTCGAAGGTCGAGGAGCGGCGGTCCCTCTCAAGAGCCCCCATTCGTCGGCCTGCCGCGGCGTGGGCCTCTTTATCGAATGAGGCGCCGGGGTATCCTTTTTCTCGACCGGGGCCTGCTTCCCGTTGACGAGGACCTGAAGCATCTTGGCGCGGAGGTCATCCTTGTTCCAGGGCTTGGTGAAATATCCGGCGGCGCCGTAGACCTGGAGAGCCTCCATTTTGCAGGAAGGCTCCCTGTATATGCCGGTGACCACGATAATGGGTGTTTTTCGAGAGGGATCCTGGTTGATCCTCTTCATCAATTCAAAACCGTGCAGCTTGGGGAGCATCGGCTCGATGATCACCAGGTCGAAATTTTCAGCCTGGAATTTTTCGTAGCCGGCCAAGCCGTCCATGGCGGTGACGGCCTGGAATCCTTCCTCAAAGACAAGGTTGGACAGAGAGATGAGGGACTCCTCGTCGAAATCGACCACCAAGATCTTTTTTTCTTTCATCGGTCTTCCTAAAGCCGGTCGTTTGTATCCATTTCGGCAGGTCCGAAACGAAATGCCTGACCTTTCGTAGGCGGTTTCCATTTTGGAGGGGAGGAAATGAAGGGTCAATCACCCTTTGGGGTGATTCCGTGGATGAATTTGTTTCCCCCTGGGCGCGGAGGGCATGGATGAGAGCGCCCTTGACATGGACAAGAGGTCCGCCTATGTTCGAAGGGCCATGACCTCGAAGGAGCGGATGAGGCGCGCTATGGGCCGGACTCTTCCCGACCGCGTGCCGGTGATGTGCCGGATGAGCATCGGTCATATGCTTCTCCAGACCGGCTTTTCTCCGGCGGCGTTCCCGTCTATATTCACACGTGTGGGACCGTCTCCTACACCCACTCTCAGTACTAAGAAACCGGCGCTTATCGTTCAGCCGGAAAGTTGCGCTGCCGGAGAGCATCCCCTATAATCTTGACCAGCCAGTGTGACGAAAAAACGGTCTCCTTTGGGTGAAGGAACATTAGGCGGATGGAAATAAGGAACACTCATGAAGACAGATCTGGATGAGGCGGCAAGACCCAAAGTCGCGCCGCCGCTTCATGCCGATTTTATCCCGGCTGTTCTTTGGAACAAGGCCTTCCGCGCCGCGGCCGATGCCGATGGCCGGAGCGTCCCGCTCGTCCTGGGCTTGATGAGATCGGGCGGATCTCTCTCCCGATATGAAACCGCCGTGTTCCCTCCGGGCCACCCGTCCTTCGAATCCGGCCTGCGCTACGCCGAGCGCTTGATCAAGAGTCTTCTCTGGATGTGGGGCGCTTGCAGAGTGATCGTCGGCGGCCCGGGCGAGGTCGGGAATCACATCAGGAAGGCCTACTCCCGCCGGGGAGACCGGGCTTTCGATGCCGCCCTGATGTCCGCGGCCTACGGCAAAAAGTTCTCCGTGGAAGTCACCGCGGCGGGCTCCGTGCCTCCGGCTCTGGAAAAGACGCGCCCCCTGGGGCGGCATCTCGAGGGCTGCCGGATCGGGTTCGATCTCGGGGCCAGCGACCGCAAGGTCAGTGCCGTCATCGACGGTGAAGCGGTGTTCAGCGAGGAAGTCGCCTGGGATCCGCGTCATCAGGACAGCCCCCTTTACCATTATCACCAGATCATGTCCGGGCTGCACCAGGCCGCCTCCCATCTTCCCCGCGTCGAGGGCATCGGCGGAAGCGCTGCGGGCATCTACATCGATAACCGGGCCATGGTCGCCTCGCTTTTTCGGGGGATCCCGCCGGCGGATTTCAAAAAGCGCATCCAGCCGATGTTCCTGCGCCTGGGCAAGGAATGGAATGTACCGTTCGAAGTGGTCAATGACGGCGAGGTCACGGCCCTCGCCGGATCGATGTCCCTCAACGCCAACCGCGTTCTCGGCATCGCTCTGGGATCGAGCCAGGCGGGCGGATATGTCAATGATCGCGGCAACATCACCGGCCGGCTCAACGAGCTGGCCTTCGTTCCGGTCGATCTGAATCCTGCCGCTCCCCTGGACGAGTGGTCGGGGGACGCCGGCTGCGGCGTCCAATATTTTTCCCAGCAGGCCGCCTTCCGGCTCGCCGCGAAAGCCGGCCTCGGCTTGGCCGATGACCTTCCGGCCGTCGATAAGCTCAAGGTTGTCCAGGAGCATCTTCACGGGGGTGACGAGCGGGCCCGGCTCGTCTTCGAGACGATTGGAGTCTACCTGGGATATGGGATCGCGCACTATGCGGATTATTACGACATCGCCCATGCTCTCATCCTGGGCCGCGTGACTTCGGGAGAAGCGGGGCCGATCATTTTGGAGAGAGCCCGCCACGTCCTGAAGGCGGAGTTTCCCGCTCTCTTCGCCGGGCTCACGCTTCATCTCCCCGACGAAGAAAGCCGCCGCATCGGCCAGGCCGTAGCTGCGGCCAGCCTTCCGGTCATCGAGAGGAATGAAAAGAGGAACGATCATGGACTTGAAACTGAGAAAACCCGGGAGTGAGATTTTTATCCCTGATGGCGCGGTCCTCCCCGGGGCCATTGAGCGGGCCACACACCTAGGCGTCGCCGCCCATCCCGACGACCTGGAAATCATGGCCTACCACGGCATCTTGAAATCCTTTGCCAGCGACCAGGACGGCTTCTTTGGTATCATCTCCACCGACGGCGCGGGCAGCCCTCGCGCCGGTTTTTATAAGAGATTCACCGATGAAGAGATGAAAACCGTCCGCAAGAAGGAGCAAAAAAAGGCGGCCGTCGTCGGAGAGTACGCGGGGGTGGCCTTCCTCAACTACACAAGCGCCGAGGTCAAGAAAGCCGGGAATCCCGGACCCGGAAACGATATCAGGGACCTGATCGCCCTGGCCGG
>JAFGRZ010000169.1 GCA_016934895.1 Candidatus Aminicenantota bacterium | reverse complement strand
TGCCGCTCGACCAGGCCTCTCCGCTCTCGCCGCCGGCTTGGGAGGAAACGATGATCTCGTAGGCCGACTGTCCTTGACCCCTTTCGCTGTGTTCAAGGATCCAGGAAAACCGCGGTGCCGCCGTGTCGACTCCCATGGGATCGATCATGTGCTCGCAGCGCAGTCCGCTCGGCGGCCGAGGCCCCGATATCTCTTGGGCTCCGGAAAGCGGCGGCAGACCGGCAAGCCCGAGACACACCAGACACAGAATACCCTTCCAATATTTCGATCGCATCGATTCCCTCCTCCAATTCAGGATCACGGCGACATTCTATCAAACCGGCGCGGCCGGTGGGAAGCGTCCGGATTGACAATCATCCGGCCGGGCATAGAATAGGGGCACATGTTCAGGAATAGGCTGCTCTATATCGCCCTTTCCGGCGCCGTTTCGGCCGTTCTCCTCTGGTTCCTGTTTGCAAAGATCGATTTCTCCGACCTGGCCCTCGCTTTCTCGCGGCTCTTCGTCCCCGCTCTGGCCGTCTATGCGGCGGTCGCGCTGTTGGGCGCCTGGCTCCGCGCCTGGCGATATAAATGGCTCCTCATGCCTCAGCCGATCAGTTGGGGAAATATCCTTCTGGTCACCTTCATCCGGAACAGCTTGATCGACCTGCTCCCCGCCCGCCTGGGCTCGCTTTCTTACATCTACATCCTGAATAAGAGGCTTGGCTTCCGCTTCGAAACGGCGACATCGAGTTTCGTTCTGGCCTTCGTCTTGGATTTTCTGACCATCAGCCCCTTTCTGATCGTTTCGCTCCTGGCCGTCGGGGTGGGCACCGCCTCCATATCCACGCCGCTTCTTCTGGCCATCGCCGCCGCTTTTTTACTCCTGGTCGGGATTGTATACTGGAAGATCACCCCGATCGCCGGGCTGGTTTTGGGCGTCTTCCGGCGTCTTTTGAGGGCCGCCGGGATCGAAGAGAAAAGAAGCTCCCGGATCGTCATCGCGAAGTTTGAGCTCACCATAGAGAGCCTGGAGGGCATCCGGCAGAGAGGACGGTCCATCCCGATCTTCATCCTCTCTCTTCTGATTCGTCTGGCCAAGTATATCTCCCTCTATGCCCTTTTTTATGCGTTTCTAAAAGGCCAGGGGTATACGCTCCAACAACTCAGCTTCTGGGTTTTTATCCTCGGCCTCAGCGGTGCGGAAATGACCTCAATCCTGCCGATCAAAGGGCTGGCCGGCTTCGGCACCTGGGAAACCGGCTGGGCCTTGACTTTCAAGCTCCTGGGCTTCGATCCCAAAATGGCCGTTGTCTCGGGAATCGGAGTCCACTTTCTGACCAACTTCTTCGAGTATTCGCTGGGCTTGGCCTCCATCCTGATCCTTGTTTGGCCTTACCTCTGGAAACGGAGAGAAAAATGATCCCGATCGAGAATTCTTTCGACATCACCAGCACCGAACGGAGAAAGATCCTCTCTCTGGCCCTTTCCCGGGGCGGCGACTTCGCCGAGATCTATGCCGAATACCGCCTCTTCAATTTCATCAATATGGAGGAAGACATCATCAAGGAGACGGCCGAAAGCGTCAGCCTCGGCCTGGGGATACGGGTGATCTCGGGAGAAAAAACAGGCTATGCCTACACCAATGATCTGTCGTTCGAGAATATCAAGAAGACGGCCCTGACGGCCGCCGCGATCGCGCACAACGCCGGGACGGCGACGATCCCGAGGTTCCGGCGGACCAAAGCCTGCGGGGACGTCTACCCGGTGCGCCGGCCCGCCCGGCAGGCTTCTCTAGAGGACAAAATCACGCTTGTTCGGAGGGCATATGAATCCTGTCAGGAGTTCAGCCCCAGGATCCGGAAAGTGAAAGTCCTCTTCCAGGACCATGTCCAATATGTTTCCATAGCCCATTCTGAAGGCCGGACCGCCGAGGACGCCCGGCCGCAGATCAAACTCGTTTGCACGGCCGTCGCCGAGAAGGACGGGAGGAGAGAGTTCGGTTTTTCGGGAGGCGGCGGCCGCGTCGGCATGGAATACTTCGAGGGGGTTATGACTCCGGAGCAGATCGGCCGAGAAGCCGCCGACGAGGCCGTGCGGCTCCTCGAAGCCGTCGACTCGCCGGCGGGCGAGTTTCCCGTCGTCCTCGCCCCTGGTCACGCCGGTGTTCTTGTGCACGAGGCGGTCGGCCATTTGCTCGAGGCCGATTTCAACCGCAAGCGGACCTCGATCTTTTGGGACAAGCTCGGCCGGAAGATCGGCTCTCCCCTGCTCACGATCTACGACGATCCCACCCGGCCTTCTTTCCGCGGTTCCTACGCCGTTGACGACGAAGGCACCCGCCCTACGAGGACCCTGCTCATCGACCGCGGTGTCGTCCATTCCTTTCTCCAGGATAGGCTCTCGGCCCGGATCATGGGCCGGGAACTCACCGGGCACGGCCGCCGGCAGGACTACACCTGCATTCCCCTTCCCCGCATGTCCAACACCTACGTCGACCGGGGCAGGGACGATCCCGAGGAGATTCTCAAGTCCGTCGGAAAAGGGATTTACGCCGAAAGGTTCGAAGGCGGACAGGTGGAGGACTCCGGCAAATTCACTTTCTCGATCAGCGCCGGGCATCTGATCGAAGGAGGACGCCTGACCGCCCCCCTCAAGCAGGCCACCCTCATCGGCACAAACATCGACATCCTCCAAAAGATCGAAATGGTCGGCTGCGACCTGGAGTTCGGGCTCCAGACAGGGACCTGCAGCAAAGAGGGCCAGGATGTGCCGGTCACCGACGGCTGCCCGACAATCAAGATCTCGAGTATGACCGTGGGAGGCCGAAGATGACAGAGACAGTCCGGGATCATTCCCTCCTGGGAGGGGCGGCAAGGTTCGTCGATTTCGGAAGGGCCTGCGGAGCGGACGAGGTCGAGATCTCCTTGATCGATGGCCGGGACTTCAGCGTGGACGTTCGCTTGGGAGAGGTCGAAAGCCTGGTCGAAGCCGCCGCTCGATCCCTTAGCGTCCGGGTCATCAAGGACATGAAAACGGCCTATGCGACAACTTCGGACTTGGCTGAAGAGACCGTCCACCAACTGATTCGGAACGCCGTTGCCCGCGCCGGATTGGCCAGCCGGGACGACCACTCCGGCCTGCCTCCCCCGGCTGCGGAAGAGATCGACGTATCATCTTTGAGGCTCTATGATCCCGACATTTCTTATCTTGAAACCTCCCGGAAGATCAGGCTCGCCCTGGAGACAGAGAGGATCGCCCTTGAGGACACACGGATCACCAACTCTCATGGGGCCAGTTTCAACAGCGCCGAGGTCACGACCGTTCTGGCCAACTCGCATGGATTTCTGGGCTCGTACAAGCAAACCTTCTGCAGTCTGGGCGTCGGTCTCCAGGCCGGCGGCACGGACGACAAGGTCGAGGACGACTGGACCTCGGTCGTCCGGCATTTCCGGGACCTGGAAACACCCGAAAGTGTGGCCAAAAAGGCGGTTGAACGGACGGTCAGGCAGCTCCACCCGAGGAAGATCAAAACCCAGCGCGTCCCGGTCATTTTTGAGCCGGGGATGACGAATTGGATCCTGGGCTTTTTGTGCGCCTGTGTGTCCGGGGTTGCCGTCTACCGGAAGGCCACCTTCCTGGCGGAGCGCCTGGGGACCCGGGTCGGAGCGGCGAACATCACCGTGATCGACGACGGATTGATGCCCGGAAAGCTCGGCTCGAGGCCGTTCGACAGCGAAGGTGTCCCCTGCCGAAAGACCGTAGTGATCGAAAACGGGATTCTCCGTCATTTCCTCTGCGGAAGCTACTCCGGCCGCAAATTGAAACATCCCTCGACCGGAAACTCCGAGGGAACCGGAGTCAGTCCCAACAACTTCTATCTTTCTCCCGGCGCGGCGACGCCCCCGGAGATCATCGCCTCTACCGAAAAGGGACTCCTTCTCACCCGGACGATCGGGCACGGCCTCAACCCGGTGACCGGCGATTTTTCGAGAGGCGCCTTCGGATTATGGGTGGAGAAAGGCGAGATCGCATATCCAGTTTCCGAGGTGACCATCTCCGGCAACCTGGAACAGCTCCTGAATCAACTCGAGGTTGTGGGGAACGATCTTGATTTCCAGGCGGCGGTCTGTGGGCCGACGGTCCGGGTCGGCGAATTGACGGTGGCCGGCGAGTAGATTCAGCCAAAACGGTTGAAGTGGCAGACCGAACGGACAGGTCTTTTGGGGACGTGAAGAACTCCCTTCTCATCCTGCCAGTATTTGAAGGAATCCGTCATCTCTTCCGCCACCGGGCTTTCGGCCGGATAGCCCAGGGCCAGAACACAATCGATCCAGCGGGACGAAGGGACGCCGAGGATTTCGGCGATCTTTTCTCGCTCGATGGAGAGCAGCCAGCACGTCCCGAGCCCCGCCCCGCGGGCGGCCAGGATCATATTTTCCATGGCCGCTCCGACATCGTATTCGAACCCTTTCTCCCGGACGCTGAGGTTGACGAGAGTGACGACGTAGGCGGCCGGCTTCTGGCCCGGCCGGGGATCCCCACGCGGGGCGATGGCGGCCGCCCAACGCAAGCATGGGAAGATCCGCCGGGCGACCGCCCGACTATCGACCAACACGAATTCAAGGGGCTGGAGGTTCGCCGCGGAGGGAGCCAGCCGGCCGGCCTCAATCACATCCTGAAGGATCGACCGGTCGACAGGCCTTTGTTCGAAGCGGCGGATCGTCCTCCGGGACAAAATGATGTCGAGAACGCTCTCGGTCATATGGATTCACCTCGTCGTCTGATCTTCATGTTCCGGAATCCGCGGCCGCGACACATCCGCCCGGGGGGGAGGCGGAGCTTTGAGGGAGAAAAGGGCCGAAGAAATCAGGAGGATTGCCCCCGCGACAACATACATCGTCCTGTAGCCGGCAAGATCGGAGATCCAGCCGAAAAAAGGGGAACCCACGCCCATTCCGACATCGAACAGCGACAGATACAAGCTGAGCGCCAGCCCTTTGTTTTCGCGACCCAGGATATCGATGATATAAGCGCTCAGCGCCGGAAAGATCAGGCCCTGTCCGAATCCGCCTATGAAACCCGTCAAAATGAACATCCCCTGGCTTTGAACGGATGAGATCAGGACGCAGTTCAGGCTGATGATTCCGGCGGCCGGAAAGATGACCTGCTTGCGGCCGTAGCGGTCCGAGATATCGCCGATCCAGAGCCGGGTCAGGATAGCGGCGGCCGAGAAACTGAAAAAAAAGGGGGCCACGCGGCCGACCGGGATGGACCGGCCGAAAAGAGCGATGAAATAAACAACCGCGCTCCGGACGGCGCCGTGGAAAACAGGAAGAGCCGCGATGAGAAGAATCGTCGGGATGGAGAGACGCCTGAAGATGGAGCTCCGGGCTTGTCGTTGCTCAGGAGCGGCCCGGGGCGATTCGCGCGTAGCCAGGATGAACAAGAAAGCCGCCCCCAGAAAGATCGAGCTGAGGGTAAAGAGACCGGAGAAGTCCAATCGGCGCAATGTCTCTTCGGCCGCAAGCGGACCCAATGCGCTGGCCACGAGGCCGGCCACCCCGATGATGCCCATGGAGTGAGCCAGTTTTTCAACGGGCGCCAGATCGGAGCAGATCGTGATGGTGGCGGTCATGCTGATCCCCCACCCGAGCCCGGTCAGCCCTCTCAAAGCCAGAGGAAGAATCCCGGCGTCGCGGACAAGATGGAAAAGCGGCACGATGATGATCAAAAGACCGATCCCGGAAAGAGAAACCCTCTTCCTCCCACGGACGTCGATCAGCCGGCCGAAGAAAGGACGGATGAAGATGGCCATCAGGCTGTGGATCCCCATGATCAATCCGACCCGGCTTTCCGAAGCGCCGAATCTTTCAAAAAAAAGGGGGTAGAGAAAAAACAGGCTGATGCTCATAAACAGAAAAAAGTAGCCAAGGATGGCCAGGATGAAATCCCTGGTCCAGAAGGTCTTGGGTTCTGCGAGGGTCAAGACAGCGATTCCACCAGGGCCTTGGTCTTCTCGACCAGCCCTTCCCAATCCTCGGCGGCGATGATCTCCTTGTCCAGGAGAGCCGTGCCGATGGCCACGCAACAGGCGCCGCTGCGAATGAACTCCCGGGCGTTTTGGAGGTTCACACCTCCGGTGGGCATCAGCCGGATTTGCGGCAGGGGACCCCGGAGATCCCGGAAATATTGCGGCCCGACCGAACTCGCGGGAAAAACCTTGACCACGTCCGCTCCCTTTTCCCAGGCCGCCAGGATCTCGATCGGCGTGAAAGCGCCGGGCGCGACAAATGTATCGGTCCGCTTGCAGGCGGCGATCATCCCGGCATCCGTGACCGGCGAGACGACAAAATCAGCGCCCGCCCCGATGACCTGTTCTGCGCTCCGGCCATCCAGGACGGTCCCCGCGCCGATAAGCGTTCCGGCCGGCTTCGCGGCGGCCATCCGGGCGATGATCCTCAGAGCGGACGGTGTCGTCATCGTGATCTCGATGGCCCGCACACCTCCCCGTCTGATCGCTTCGCTGACCTCGGCCAGCTTTCCCGGGTCCGACATCCTTATGACGGCAATGACTTTCGTCGCCAGGATGATCTCGAGAACCTTTTGGGCACTCATGGCGTCTCCACCGAACATCGCCCTTCCCTATCTCTTGATCCGGCCCGACTTTTCACCCGCCATCAAGGCGAGGACCTCTCTCTCGGTGAACAGGTTGAAATCGCCCGGCAGCGTATGCTTGAGGCATGACGCGGCCACGGCAAACGCCAGCGCCTGTTCCTCATCCCCGAGCGCATCCAGACCGTGGATCAGACCGGCGGCAAAAGCATCTCCGCTGCCGATCCGGTCGACGATATCGGTGATGTCGTACCGCGGGCCCCGATAGAATCCCTTCCTGCTCCTGAGAACGGCCGACCAGACGTTGCAATCGGCGCTCCGGCTTTCGCGCAGGGTGATGGCCGCGAGTCTCAGGTTGGGATAGCGGTCGAGCAAGGCGGCGGTCAGCTTCTCGTACGCGGCGGCCGGGAGCGAGCCGCTTTCGACATCGGCATCGATCTCCATTCCCAGCGACTTTTGACAGTCTTCCTCGTTGCCGACAGCGAGATCGACATAAGGCATGATCTCCGCCATCACTTCGGGGGCCGTCCGGCCGTAGTTCCAGAGCTTGGACCGGAAATTGAGATCCAGCGAAACCATTATCCCCTTTTCCCTGGCCGTCCGGATGGCCTGAGCCGTCAGCTCCGCCGCTCCTTCGCTGAGAGCGGGAGTGATGCCCGTCGTATGAAACCAATCGATGCCGGCCAGGGCGGCGTCCCAGTGGACATCACCCGCGGCGGCCTCTGCCAGGCCCGAGTGGCCGCGGTCGTAAATCACCTTGCCGGCCCTCTGGTTGGAGCCTCTCTCGGCGAAATAGACGCCCAGCCTTTTTCCCCGCCTGAGGATGTGGTCCGTCTCGACGCCCCAGGCCTGGAGCGCGGCCACCGCGGCGTCGCCGATCTCGTTGGCGGGACAGATCGAAACATATCGGACCCGGTGGCCGAGAATGGCCAATGAAACGGCCACATTGGCCTCTCCCCCGCCGAAGCGGGCCGACAGAGCCGGAGTCTGGAAGAGCCTCTCGGAACCCGGAGGTGAAAGGCGGAGCATGATCTCCCCAAAGGCGGCGATCGTCTTCATGGCGTCATCCGAACTGAAATTCAGAAGGATTTATTTATCACAGATCCGGTCCAATAGCAAAAACTTGACGGTCGGGGCGTTATGGTCTACATTCTAGGATGAGGAATTGGAAACGTTGATGGATAAGAGATGCAGCCTCCGGGCGGCGGTCCTGTCTTGGCTGATCGTTCCGGGGCTCTGCGCGGCACAAATTTCGGCTCAGACGACAAACATCAGGCAGGTCAGAGTGACCGCCGAAAGGACGAGCGTTTATATCGAGCCAAGCCGCGGCAGCACCCGGATCGATATCGTCGGCAAAGGAACCCTGCTCAATCTCCTTCAGCAGAAGAAGATCAAAGAAATCTGGTTTTATGTGAGCTTTTCCTCCCCGCGCTATGGAGCGCGGATCTCCGGATTTGTCTTAGATTCCGCCGTGGAGCCCGTCGGCGAGACTCCCGCGGTCGCCCCGGAGGAAAAACCGGCCTCCGCAAAAGCAAAAGTGAAACCGCCGGTTCCGGTTCCGCCCAAGCCCGAACCCGGGAAGGAATTCAGGCCGGAACCCCCGCCGGCTCCGGCGATAGTGGCGTCCATAATAGCCACGTCTCTTCCGCAGAATATGCCCATCCCCCTTCCCCGGAAAATTTCTCCCCTCCAAGAGCCGGTTTGGCCGACGCCGGAAAAGACTCCAACTCAAAAAAAACCGGTCGAGGTCAAGCCCATCCCCCCGGAGCCTCCCCGGATCAGCGAAATTATTATCCCCACTTCACTCCCCGGGGGCAAAAAATATGCCATTCCCCGCAGGGCCGCGCCTCTCCTGGAGCCTCCCTGGAAGGTTGAAAAGGCCGCTCCGGTTGTGATTGAGAAGCCGGTGCCTCCGGTTGTGCAAAAATCTGAACCGGCGCCCCCTCCGGTTGAGAAAAAGAAAGCTGAGCCCCGGGAAGTCCCGGCTCCGAAACCGACCCCGAAAGAAAAGGAAGTTGAAAAGCCCGAGCCCGAAGAAAAACCGGCCCCGCCTCAGATCATCAAGCCTGCCCGGATCCTGGTTTCAAGGAAAGGACCGGGTGGTGTCTCTATCGGGCTCGGCTATGGATCGTCCTTCGGCGGCGCGGGAGCCTGCCTCCAAATTTCCACTGGGGGAGGAATCGCAGTTCACGCGGGAGCCGGGATCTTTCCGACCACACTCATCTATTCGGAGACGGACTGGGTAAACAACGAGACTTTGTGGAGCGTCGGCCTGAAGTACTATCTTCCCGTGAAATCTCCCCTTTTATACCCTTTCGTGGATGTCCAATACGGCGGCCTGAGGGTGGAAGCCGCCCAGGCGGTCATCGGCATCTGGGATTACGATTATGTTATCAGCCGCGAACAAAAGTCCCTCTACGGTCCGTCCTTTCTCTCCGGGGTCGAGGTCCGCAAGGGACGATTCGGTCTTTGCGGCGCCATGGGAGTTTCTTACGTGACGACTTCCTGGAAATATCTCGAGACCAAGGTCCTTTTTTCATTTGACGCGAGCCTGGTGGTTCATTTCTGATGAGAAGAAAAGCGTTCGCTCTCGTCCTCGTTCAGGCGGTTTTGGCCGCGGCGATCGCTCAAGGACAAGTCTCGGGCGTATCGCCCACCCGGAAAGAAACGACCATCCGCAATCTGACCGAAGAGACAGTCCGCTATACGATCCGCCGGCTTATCCGAGACAGCCAGCCGACCGTCCGATATCTCAAGCCGAATGCTCTCGACCGCTGGCCCTGTGAAACTCCCCTGGACATCACGTTTGATCGGCCAGGCCAACAGATCGATTACCGGCTCGAGTGCGGGCTTCCCTACACGTTCCGTTATGATGCGGATGACAATCTCGAGCTATACAGCGGTTCGCACGGCCTCTTCGGCGTCGCCGACCTGGCTCCGTTCGTTCCCACGCCGATGGTCGTCGTCGATAAGATGCTTGAGCTGGGCGGAGTCGGCGAGGACGACTTCCTTTTTGATCTCGGCTGCGGTGACGGCCGGATCGTCATCACGGCCGCGCGGAAATTCGGCACCCGGGGCGTCGGCATTGATATCGATCCCCAGCGGATCGACGAATCCATCCGGGGAGCCAAGGAGGCGGGAGTCGGGTCCTTGGTCGAATTCAGGCTCCAGGACGTCATGAAAGCCGAAATCAGAACGGCCACGGTTGTCACGATCTACCTTCTCCCTGAATCCAATGCTTTGCTCCGGCCCCTTCTCGAAGCCCAACTCAAATCCGGCACGCCGGTCGTGTCCCATAACTACTCGATCCCTGGGTGGGAAGAAAAAGAAGTCGATTACGTCACCCTCCAGGATGGAACGGGACAGGAGCATACAATATTCGTTTACAGAAGATGATCGATGAATGAGCCGCGGCCGATTTCCGAAGACGGCCGCTGTCCCTTCTGCCGCTCGGAATATGTCATCAAGAAGGGAGGGCTGTGGGCTCATCCCGTCACGATCTCCGAATCTCCGCGCCGGCGCTTCTTCGTTTACACGTGCTTCACCTGTAACAAGGAATTTCTTCAACCGGTCGAATGAATGAAGGATTCCGGAAGCGCTTTCAATAGGGAGATGGCCGCAATGGTTTTAATGAGCGCTCGAAAACGGTTTGTTCCGGAGGTTCGTTTTTCTTGAACCGAACGACCCTTATTAATACAATGCCCTCTTTGGCGGCGACCGTCCAGAAAAGGAGAGACGATGCGTAAGAGACAATTGTTCGGCCTGATTCCGGTCATCCTGCTCTTGCTGGCCCCATTCGGCTGCCAGGAAAAACAGCCCGAGGTCACCTACCCCGTCACCGAGAAGGGGGACGTGGTGGATGACTACTTCGGGACCAAGGTGGCAGACCCCTACCGCTGGCTTGAAGATGACCAAGCGGAGGACGTCAAACAATGGGTGGAATCCCAGAACGCCGTTACCTTCGGTTATCTGGAAAAAATTCCGTTCCGCGACAAAATCCAAGCCCGGCTGACCGAGATCTACAATTATCCCCGTTATTCGGCGCCGTTCCGCGTCGGAGAATATTATTTCTTCACCAAGAACGACGGCCTCCAAAACCAAAGCGTTATCTATATCCAAAAGGGGCTGGACGGCGAGCCCCGCGTTTTTCTCGATCCCAACACGCTCTCGCCGGACGGGACGACCCGGGCTTTTTTGAGCGGGTTTTCAAACGACGATCGTTACGCCTGCTATTCCCGCTCGGAAGGAGGGTCGGACTGGACCGAGATCCGGGTCATGGAGATCGAGACGGGCCGGGAGCTCGAAGACCGCATTCAGTGGACGAAGTTCGGCGGCGCGGCCTGGCACGGAGAGGGGTTCTACTACTCCGGGTTCGACAAGCCGGAAGAAGGCAAGGAGCTCACCGCCGCCAACGAAAACCAGAAAATTTTCTACCACCGGCTCGGCACCCCGCAAAGCGAGGACCCACTCATCTATGCCGACCCGGCCAACCCCCGCCGCTATTTCAATGTGGATGTGAGCGAGGACGAACGCTACCTTTTCCTGAACATCTCGGAAGGGACACGGGGGAATGAGCTTTTTTTCAAGGACTTGAAAGCGAAAAAAGACGAGTTCGTGCCGCTTGTGCAGGGTTTCGAGTTCGACACCTATGTCGTCAACAACCTTGAGGACAGGCTCGTCCTCATGACCAACATGGACGCTCCAAACTGGAAGGTCGTGATCGCGGAGGCCGCCAACCCTGCTCCAGAAGACTGGAAGGTCCTCCTCCCGGAAAAAACCGAGGTCCTGAACAGAGCCGGCATCGTCGGCGGCAAGATCTTCGCCTCCTACCTCAAAGATGCCAGCACGCACATCTACCAGCACGACCTCGCCGGGAATCTGGAAAAGGAGATCGAGCTCCCGGCGCTCGGATCGGCCGGCGGATTCGGCGGCAAAAAAGAGGACCCGTTGACTTTCTACACGTTCACCTCTTTCACCTATCCCCCGACCATCTACAAATATGACATTCCGACGGGGACTTCCGAGATTTTCCGCAAAACCGAGGTCAAATTCGACCCGGCGATGTTCGAAGCCAAGCAGGTTTTCTATCCCAGCAAGGACGGGACGAAGATCCCCATGTTCATCGTCCACAAGAAAGGTCTTGAGTTCGACGGGAAGCGGCCGACCTATCTCTATGCCTACGGCGGCTTCAACGCCAGTTCGACACCCTATTTCAACGTCTCCAACATCATCCTGCTCGAGAATGACGGCGTCTACGCCATGGCCAACCTGAGAGGAGGCGGTGAATACGGCGAGACCTGGCACAAGGCGGGAATGCTGGAGAACAAGCAAAACGTATTCGACGACTTCATCGCCGCCGCGGAATACCTGATCCGGGAAAGATACACCTCCCCGGCGAGGCTGGCCATCGCCGGCGCATCCAACGGAGGTTTGCTCGTCGGGGCATGCATGACCCAGAGGCCGGAACTCTACAAAGTCGCCTTCCCGGCCGTGGGCGTCATGGACATGCTGCGCTTCCACAAGTTCACAGTCGGCTGGGGCTGGGTGGTGGAGTACGGTTCGAGCGACGACCCCGAGCAGTTCAAGTATCTGTATACCTATTCGCCGCTACACAACATCAAGGACGGCGTCTGCTACCCGGCGACGTTGGTGACTACGGCCGACCATGACGACCGCGTGGTGCCGGCCCATTCCTTCAAGTTCACGGCGACGCTTCAGGAGAAGCAGGGTTGCCGGAATCCCATGCTCATCCGGATCGACACGAAGTCCGGGCACGGCGCCAGCAACGTGACCAAGGCCATCGAGCAACTGACGGACGCCTGGTCATTCATGTTTTTCAACATGGGCTTTGCGGTGGATTACTGATCGAGACGGACCGGATAATGTGTCATTGCGAGAAACGCAGTGACAAAGCCATCTCCGGGCGCAGAAATACACTCAAGCGACCCTAAAGCGGGAGCCAAGTCCCGAGGCCTTTTTCAACCGCGGCCCGGTAGACCAAAGGCGCCGCCGCTATGTCGTCAAGGGCCAGGCCGAGGTTGCAGGTCAGGGTCCTTTCTGACGGGTTCTCTCGGCCCGGCTTGCGGCCTGTCACGAGTTCGCCCAGTTCGGCATAGACCGGCGGGATATCCTGGAAATAGCCGAGCGTTTTGGAGTATTCAAGCTGGGGAACATCATCGGTGCAGAACTTGTCCACTTCCTTGAGGGCAGCGCGGCTCCAGTAAGAATCATAGTCCACGAGCGAGGCGAACGCTCCCTCGGCCAGCCAGCCAGGCGGGATGGTCGCATGGGGTGTCTTGAGGAGGGGGCCGGCCGTGATCACGATATCCGCGCCGGCCACGGCGTCCTTTGGAGTATCAACAGGGATGACATCCAGGTCGAGCCTAAGGGACATTTCCCGGGCATAACGGCTGCGTGTCTGGAAATCGGTGTCATAGGCCTTGACCCGGCGGAGTGGAAATCGCGTCTTCAGGGCTTCCAAATTGCTTCTTCCTTGAACGCCGCAACCCAGAATCCCGGCCGACCCGGAGTCCGCCCGGGCCAGGTACCTGGCCGCGACGGCCGTTGCCGCACCCGTGCGTTTGGCGGTGATCCAGGTTGCGTCCATGATCGCCATGGGAATTCCCGTCTCGGAATCATTCAGAACGATCACTCCGCTGATATAGGGCAGGCCCTTTCCGATATTCTCAGGGAACCCGCTCACCCACTTCATCCCGGCAGAATGAAGGGCAGGGATATAAGCCGGCATGGCATGGATGAAAGAATCGGGCCGGGGGTGGATACCGGGCTTGGGCGGCATCTCCACCCGGCCCTCCCCTTTTTCCCTGAACATCGTTTCGACGGCGGCGATGATCCGGTCCATCGGCACGGCGGCCGCCTCCACATCCGCCCGCGAGAGATACAGTATTTTCCGTTCCATCGAACGCCTCCAAAATTTATCGAGTCCCAGTCATGAGCATCCCTTTCAAATATCTGCTGATTGACTTCGAAAATCAATAATACGCGCCAGGAGGGGCCTATTATAGCAATCGCCATACCCCGCCGCAATCATTTGAAGTTCTACGGATGCGCATCAGCGTTCTCCTTGTTGCTATTGGCCCGGGATTTTGATAGAAAAATAATCACCTCTCATGTCTTCTGTGTTCATGAGTTGAGACAAGCCGTGTTCAATGATCCAGGAGGACGCGATGTATGCCGTCGGAATTGACTCGGGAACACAGGGAACCAAGGCCTTGATCGTCGATTTCAAGGGCAAAGTCAGGGGCCGCGGCGCCGCCCCCCACCGCCCGGTTGTCGGGTTGAAACCGGGAGAAAGCGAACAGGAACCCCGGGTCTGGGTCGAGGCCCTGCAAAAAGCGCTGGCCAGGGCGCTGACCGCGGCCCGCGTCAATCCTCAAAAGATTGTCTCTCTCGGCCTTTCCGGTCAGCAACACGGCTGCGTTCCCCTGGACGGGAAAGGAAAGCCGATCCGTCCGGCCAAGCTCTGGAACGACACATCGACTGTCGCTGAAACCGACTTCATCGTCAAGGCGCTCGGGGGAAAAGAAAGCGTCATCCGGAAGCTCGGCATCAATCCGGCCGTGGGGTACACCGCCTCCAAGATCCTTTGGCTCAAGCGCAAGGAACCTGAAAATTATAAGCGCCTCAAGACCGTGCTTCTTCCCCATAATTACCTCAACTACTGGCTTACAGGGAGGGCCGCCATGGAATACGGCGACGCCTCCGGAACCGGACTGATGGACATCAAGCGACGAGTTTGGCATCGAGATGCCCTGGCTCTCATCGATCCCTCCCTGGAAGAAAAGCTTCCCGTGCCTCGTCACCCGGAAGAACCCCTCGGCATGCTCAAAAAGGACATCGCCAAACGGTTCGGGATGAAGGACGTTCTTGTCTCGAGCGGCGGAGGAGACAACATGATGGCGGCCATCGGCACGGGCAACGTCAAGCCCGGCGTTTGCACCCTCAGTCTGGGCACGTCCGGGACGATCTTCGCCTACTTCGACAGGCCGTTTATCGACCCCGAGGGGGAGATCGCGGCCTTTTGCGACAGCACCGGCGGATGGCTTCCTCTTCTCTGCACCATGAACGTTACCAACACCACGGAGCTTTTCAAGTCCATGCACGGGCTTTCCAACCAGGAGCTGGAAGCGCTCGCCTCCAGGGCCCCCGCCGGCGCGGACGGTCTGGTCTTTCTTCCATTCATCGACGGCGAAAGGGTTCCCGTCCTGCCCTTTTCGACTGCGGTCGTTTTCGGGCTCGACAGGAGGACCTTTAACGCCGCCCACCTGGCCCGGTCGGTCATGGAAGGGGCGATCCTCAATCTCGGGTACGGTTTTTCCCGGATGCGGGCGCTCGGTCTGAAGCCGGACCAGATCAGGACGACGGGAGGAGGGGCCAAAAGCACGCTCTGGCTTCAGGTCGCGGCCGACGTGTTCAAAACACCGGTCGTCACCCTCGCCGAAGAGGAGGCGGCGGCTTATGGAGCCGCCCTTCAGTCGATTTGGAGCTTCGAGAATGAGAGAGGCCGGAGCATCTCCATCGCCGCCGTCGCGGCCGAAAGGGTCAAAACGGAGAAGCCCGCCGTCGAGCCGCAGAACAAGAACTTCGCTCTTTACGATTCGCTGCAGAAGAGGTTCAACTCCCTCTGGAAGACACTGTCCAAAGAATTCAGGGACCACCGGGAAATGACGCGATGAGGCCGAAGGGGCCTCAATCCGGGCCGCGCCTCTCAGGTCCGGCCGAACTCATACCCGGCTTCATACATGGCGATGATATTCTCGACCGGGGTGATCGGCTGGATGTTGTGGCACGGTGCCAGGATGTAACCGCCCCCCTTCCCGAGGATATCCAGGTTCTCGCGGACCTCGCGGCGGACATCGTCCGGCCGGCCGAAGGGAAGCGTGTTCTGATTGTCCATGGCGCCGTGGAAGACCACTTTTGAACCGAACTCCCGTTTGAGCTCCGCCCGGTCCATCCCCGTATTCCACCACTGGATGGGATTGAGGATGTCGATGCCGGCCTCGACCATGTCCGGTATGGCCCGGCGGCAGTTGCCGTCGTTGTGGTGAAAAACGACCGCCCCTCCCTGTCGGGCCAGATCGATCATCCTCTTCATGCGCGGCAGAAGGAACTCGCGGATGTGCTCCAGCGAGATCATCAGGTCGTTCTGTCCGCCCATGTCCTCGGCCACGTATGTCAGCGTGATCTTTCCCGGAATCTGTTCATAGGTGCGGACGGTGTCCTCATAGGCCAGGCTGAAAAGCCGGTCCAAGCAGTAATGGACGATCTCGGGATTTTCGACGAGGTCCACGAAGGCCTGTTCCTGGCCGCGTAAATCCTTGTAAATCAGAAAAGGCTCGGAGCCGCCGCCCCGGATGGGATACATCTCCCGTCCCCTGATCTGGCCGCGGAGAACACTGTAATCCCACCAGTCCGGATTCGGCCATTGATAATGCCGGCCGATTTCCTCGACGGAACGATAGGCGGAAAGGGGATGATGAACGCACTCATCATAGGAGCCGGTCCCGTATCCAAGCGTAGCGTATTTCCGTCCGAAGACATCGGTCCGCCGGGGAAGCCGGGGACCGCGGTATTCGGGCCGGACACGGACGACGTAATCGACGTGGAGCCTGGCCAGCGCCTGCCCGATCGTCCGGCACCCGAGATGTTTCCTCAAAAGGGCCGAGGTCTCAGCGGTCCCCCAGTAATCCATCGGCACCCGGTCGGGTTTCCGGCGCCCGAGAACAGCCAGCCATCTCTCTTTGGGGGTCATCGTCTCTTTGGGCATCACCATCGATCCCTGCGGACGGGCCCACCCCGGCCGGCGGTCGATTTTTTTCCGATACCTCAGTGCCGGTGCAGGTCCTTGTGCATGATCCTCCGTGTCTCATGGAGCCGGTCGTCGGCCGGAAGGTCGGCCAACCCCTGGTTCATGGTTTCGTCGTCCTCGCCCTGCAACATTCTGGCCATGTAATCGATGACGCTTCGCGGAAAGATGCCGTCCCTTTCATAGAGTTCCCGCTTCTCGAGAAGGACCCGGCTCGATTCGACGCAACTCCGCGGGAGAGCGGGAAGCCTCTGAAGAAGCGCCTGGTCGTCAAAGACGTTGCCCTGAACATAAAGTTTATCGGCCAGTTCGAGCGGCCGGTTTTTCCGGGCCGCCGATTCGCCCTCCCGGAAGGCCCAATCGGCGGCCATCACGATCCCGGCAAGCAGGAGATGGATGATGGCGCTGCCGTCGGGGCTCCGGAGCTCGACCGTCTGCCGGCCTTGGTCGGCGGAGAAATCGCCCCTCTCCCGGGGATTGAGCCGTTTGCCGAGATCCCGGAGGTTTCCCCAGCCAAGGGGAACGCGGATCAGGGCGCTCCGGTTCAGGTCGCTCCAGCAGACGCGCGTGGGCGCTTCCTGGTGGGGCACAAGCCTCAGATAGGCCGACGAAACCGTATTTCCGAAGGCGGTCAACGAATCGGCATAGGCGCACAGGCCGCCGACCAGACGCCGCGCCCGGGCCGTGAGTTTCCCCTTATTGTCAGCCATAATGTTTTTCCCATCCTTGAGGAGCTCCATGTGAAAATGGAGGCCGTTCCCGGCGATCCCTTCCTCGATTTTGGGCGTGAACGTGGCGACACAGCCGTGCTGATAGGCGATGTTCCGGATGAGCCAGCGGCCCAGGACGAGGGCGTCGGCCATCTCTTCTGCCGGCCGGGGTGTGAACTCGACTTCGAGCTGTTCGGCCTGTTTGCCGCTGATTTCCTCAAGGTCGGAATGGACGCTTTCGACATACCCCACTTCGCTGTGCGCATACTTGACCGCTCCCGTGATCTGGGTGATCGAGCGCACGATCTCATTGAGGATCGGGCCGCTCTTGAGATAGGGCGCGGCGGCGTGGTACCCCTGCTGTTTCTGGGCGGGATAAAGGCGGGGACCGTGGTCTCCGATCAGAAAGAATTCAAGCTCGCCCATGATCTGGAGTTCCAGCCCGGAATTCCGGCGGAACACCCGGCAGGCCTTGGCCAGGATGCTGTCGAGAGCGAACGGGGCGAAATCTCCGTCGTTGGTCAGGTAGCGGCAGATGAAATCGAGGCTCCCCTCGTCCAGGGGATTGATGAACGCCGTGCTGTAGACGGGCGCGACATAGAGGTCGGAAAGCGAAGCGTCCACCATGCCTTTGAAAAGGGATGAGCCGTCCACCCGCTCTCCCTCGGCCAGGATGGATTCCGCCTGATCGGGATCGGAGACGGGGAGTTTGAGTTCTTTGAGCTTGCCGTCAAGGCCGGTGTAATGGAAAGTGATCCGCTCGATCCGCTTCTCGGCGATCACCTTGAGGAAGTCGGCCCGGGTGAAATCCCGGGGATCCTTGTCGAGCATGACGGCCAGGGGGTTGGCCAGGGCATAAGCGAGAGAATTCTTGGGCACGACGAAATCTCCTTTGATCCGATGAGCCTGTCCCTTCGGCATGAGGGGACGGAACGGAATCCTCATTCTACGGAATAAGGAAGGACTTTTCAATCCTGCCCCGAATGATAGCGGCGGGGGTATCACGTCCCGGCAGGAAAGAGCGGACTACTCGTATAAAAGGTAGGGACGGCGCAGCTCGGCGAACTCTTTCAGCCCGGGTTCGTAGCCCCTGACGATTTCGGCGATACTCAGGCCGGCTTTCAGTCCCTCCCTGATTTTCGCCGTCCCCATAACCTTGTCGAAATAGTCGGCATGAAACTCGAACCTGTCCGGATGCCGATCCCTGACCGTCTTGACGATATGCAGGGCGGTCTCAAAAGGGCGGTAGGCCTTCCGGTCGGTCACGTGAACCTGCGCGCCGCCGCAAACCTCGCCCGAGAACTTGGAAAAGCTCGGCGTGAACCAGGCCTCCCGGAAGAGGACGCCGGGGAGACGCAATGCGTTCAGCTCCCGGGCAAGTTCAAAGCCGTCGATCCAGGGAGCGCCGAAGAGCTCGAACGGTCTTGTTGTTCCCCGCCCTTCGGAGACGTTCGTTCCCTCAAGACAGACCTGGCCGGGATAGACGATCGCCGTCTCCGGCGTGGGCATGTTCGGCGAGGGAATGACCCAGAGAAGGCCCGTCTCGTCAAATCCCATTTCCCGTCGCCAGCCTTCCATCGCCACGACCGTCAAGTCGACTTTTTTCTCCAGGAACCGGTCATTGATCAACAGGGCCAGCTCTCCGACCGTCATGCCATGTCTCTCCGGCACGGGGTAAAGCCCGATGAAAGAGCTGTACTCCGGATAATCCAGTACCGGGCCTTCCATATCCACGCCGTTGACCGGATTCGGACGGTCAAGCACGACGAACGGAATTCCGCTTTCGGCGGCCGCCGGCATGGCATAGGCCATCGTCGCCACGTAAGTATAGACGCGGGTCCCGACATCCTGAATATCATAGACCAGGATATCGACGTCCTCGATCATCGCGCTTTCGGGAATCTTGCCCGAAGCCGTCGTGTCGAACGAGCGCATGTATTCATCGATCTTCTTGAACATCCCGGCCTCCGGTTTCAATGACTGTCCGTAGAGGCTGAAGACAGGGATCTGGCAGGCCCCGACCTTGTATTTGTCATCGAAATAAAAAGGGACGTATTCGCCGGCCTGGGCATTTCCCCGCACGCCGTGCTCGGGCCCGTAAAGGGCGACAAGATTCACTCCCTCAGCCTGGAGGAGAAGATCGATGTCCCTGCGGAGACGGCCGTCCACGCCGGTGGGGTTGGTGATCAGCCCGACCTTTTTTCCCATGATCAGATCGAGCCGGCTTTCCAGCAGGACCTCGATGCCGAGCTTGACACGGGAGGAGGCAGGAGCGGGTTTCGCGGGTTCGCCGCGGCAGCCGAAGAAAGAACCGACGAGAAATGGCCAAAGACCCATGATGATGACGGTTGACCGTAGAGAGGGCCGGCGGCGTATCATATTTCCATCCTTTCCTCGCTCTTCAACCTGAGCTTGATCTATTCATGAATAGGGCCAGAACAGTTCGTCCCTCGCCAATCACGATTCATTGGGGAGTCATCTCCTCCCCGGGGACCGCCTCAACGATAATGAATCGGGATCAGCCGGTCCGCTTGAGGACGATCAAGGTCATGTCGTCGAAGGGATCGACGCCTTTGGAGAAAGCAGACAGCTCGGCGTTCACTTTGGAGATGATCTCTTCCACCGGTTTCTTGGCGCTTTTCTTGAGCAGGCCGATGAGCTTGTCCTCGCCGAAGTCCTCGTTGGAGGGATTGCGGGTATCCGTGATCCCGTCGGTGAACAATACGACCGTCTCGCCCTTATCCACCACGATTTCTTTGACCTCATAAGAAACGGAAGGAAACATCCCCAGGCAGAAACCCGTCGGCTCGAGACGCCGCACCTTGCCGTCCTTGGCGACGACGATCGGCGGATTATGCCCGGCGTTGACGTAGCGGAGATCCCCTGTCGTCATGTTCAGGTCACAGACGAAACAGCTGATGAAACGGTTGGAGGCCGAGCTCCCGTGAACGAAATTGTTGAGCTTGGCGGCAACGCTTTCGAGCCGGAACTGCGGCCCGACCTCGGCGATGAGCGCGGCCCGGAGAGACGCCATGAGCAGGGCCGCGCTGATGCCTTTCCCCGAAACATCCGCGACGATGAGGGCCAGACGGCCGGGGTCGATGGAGATGAAATCATAGTAGTCGCCCCCGACCTGGTTGCAGGGGATGAATGTCCAGGCGATATCGAGCCGGTCGCAGACCGGGTTCTTCTTGGGGAGAAAATCCTTCTGGATCTGCGCGGCCAGGGCCAGTTCTTTCTGGTACTTCTCGACCTCGATGGCCGCTTCGATGGCCCGGGCATTCTCGATCTTGACCGCCGCCAGGTTGGAGAGAAGCGTCATCATTCTCAAATCGTCCTCGGTGAACTGCTCGAGCAGCGAGATGCGATCGGCATAGATGACGCCGATGATCTCCCGGTTGTTCCAAAGGGGGACGCACATGGCGCTGTGGATGTTCGACTTGATGATGCTGTCTTTCATCCTCAGGCGGTCGTCGGTTTGAGCGTCGCCGGTCAGGACCGAAGAGTGATTGTCCATGACAAGATTGATGATGCTCTGGCTGACCAGGATCTTCTGGCGGAGGAGATTTTTGTTGTTGATGCGCGGGACCTTGGCGATCATCTGGGGAGGGTTTCCCTCTTTGAGCAATAGGACGCCCCTGTCCAAGGGCAGATACTCGGATATCAGGTCCATGATCTTCTCCAGCAGCTCGTTGAGCGGCTGATGAAGGACGAGCGCCTTGCTCACCTCATTGAGTACGGCCATGGATCGGAAATCGCTCTTAATTTTCATAAAGTCGGCCGGTGTGGCCAACGACTGGATGGTCGTATCGATGTCCTGTTTTTTCAGGATGTCCTTGAGCGGAATGACGGTGTTGATATTGCGCGCGCCCTGAATAATTTCAGTGACCTCGACGTTGCTGGACAGCTCTTTGTCGAAGATAATGCGCGTCGAACCCACCAGCACTTCGTCCCCTCTCTTGAGCTCGATTTCTCCTTGGATCTTCTTGGCGTTGAGAAAAGTCCCGTTCTTGCTTCCATTGTCGCGCAGGACATAGTTCCCGTCGGCGGGCGAAATGACGGCATGGTGCCCGGAGGAAAAGGGATCGGGAAGAGCCAGGTCGTTGTCTTCGGAACGGCCGATCGAGACTTTTTCCCCTTTCAGCGTGTGCCAAAAAGAATCCCCCTTTTTCGGATAGACAAACAGCCTGGGCATCTTGTTCTCTCCGCACAATTATACTATTGTCGCGGGCGTTTCTTCAAGTTGCGCGCATTTCCCGGGGCCTTGACCTGAAATAAGGGCGGCGTTCACGGGGAGTTCTTGAGAATCTTCTGAAAACTCCGCCGTCTTTCCGAAGGAGACAGGTCCTCGACCAGGGGAATGATAACGTCCCGGATATCTCTTTTCAGCGTGTTGTCGAGCAATTCGATGGCGTACGCGATCGAGTTTCGGGTTCCGGTTTCTATGTTTTGATAGGCCTTGCGGATCTCTTCCTGAGGATAATAAAGCCCCAGCAACTTGAAGATGTCCGAGAAAAGGATCTCCAGCTCGCGTTCCATCCGTCGGCGGGCGGTCTCGATGTCCTCCCCCGGCCCGAGATCTTGGATGTCGAGGAAAATCCGGCAGTATCTATGAACGAGTGAAAGGGTTTTTCTCTTGGCCGACCGGGCCGGCAACTGGACGTCTCCTTTTTGCGTCCGGATGCGATCCAGGGCGTCGATGATTTCCGGGTCCAGCTCCCCACGCCCCTGATCGAGTTCTCTCGCCAGAGCGAAGGCCGCCTCCTTCGTCCCGATGCGGGCCAGCGTCTCAACCACAGCTTTTCTCAAATTCAGGTCCTGGCGGCTGTCCGTGAGGCTCCCTTCCAGAGCCGGCATGGCCGCCGGGCCGTATTTGTGAAGGGCGCTCGCGGCATCTTCCCGGGTCAAAGGATTGCCCAGCTTGCGGATGATCGCCGGGAGGTAGTTTTGTTTCTTGAGCCTGGCCGCGCTTTTCAGGGCATAGCCGGAGACATCAGGCGAGTGATCATCGATCAACGTCACGAGGCGATCGGTCAGAGGGGCATCGGGGCTCATCAACCCGATCGCCTTCGCCAGCTCCATTTTTTCAACCTCGGATTTCTGGCTTTCCGCCAAAACCTTTCCCGCGTGTCCTTCCATCAGCTTCTGATAAGCGTCCAGCGACATGATTTCCCGGATATCGGTGACGAGATCTTCCTGCCGAATGTCCTCATCGGTTTCCGGAACTCCGGGCGCCCCTTCGGCATTGAACAGGTCGCTGATCGAGGAAACCCGGACTTCCCCGGCCTTTTCGGAAATCATGTTCTTGATTTCCGGGGTCAATTTGTCCCGCTGCAACAGGTCAAACACGTGCATGGCATAGAGAACAGCGCTTCGATTCCGGCTTTCCACGGCATCGAAAATCTCCTTGGCGGAATCGACGTCGATCTGCTCCATCACGCTTTGGTCAACCCGGTCCCATTTCAACTTGATGCTCCGATTGATGGTGTCAACGTATTCCCTGCCGATTCTCAAACTGAACACCCCCCAGGCGATCAGGAACGCGATGGCCATCCAGCTCAGCTGCTTCGCCAGACCGGGATCGAAAATCGGGGTGAGATAATCCACATCCTTGTTGAGGACAAGGGCGAAAACGAGAAGGATGATGGCCGCCACGACCTTCGCCGCCCGGCTGATGAACATGTCGATGAACGGCTTGGCTTTGAATTTCAACGCCGATGCCACCGGTATGTAAAGAATCTCCCTGACCGTCTGATTGAGAGAGAAGGCCAGGCTTTCATCGCCGCCCTTGATGATGAGCGCCGGAATCAGGCCAAAGGGCGCAATCAGAACTCCGACGGAACAGAGCAGGAGGACAGCCGGAGTCAGGAGAACGGTGAGCTTGACACCCAGCTTCTTTATGAAATTCCCGGTCAAAAAAGCGTTCAGGAAAAAGGCAAAGACCGTCAGGCCGGCGAAAAAGAAACCGAAAAAGGCTTGCATCTCGTTGGCGCGCTCGTATCTCTCGGAAGCCGCCGAAAAGAACTGGAATTCTATGAGGGTCGAGACAATAACGCCGATGGCGACGACGGCGGCGATCAGCACGAGATAGGAATTCTTGCGGACGGCATCGAAGCTGTCCTTAAAACCCACCTTGGACGCCTCCGGCTGCACTTTGCCGGGCGGAACCGGTTTGGCAATCACCGGGAGTCTTTGCCGGTCCCGGAAAACGGCCTGGACCACAAATATACAGGCCAGGAGGAGAGCGCAGGCCAGGGGGAGGAGCAGGCCGGCTTGGTTCGCCCGGGTCAGGACGCCGGCCAGCAGCCCTCCGAGGATGCCGCCGAGGATCCCGCCGCTGCTGATAAAGGCGATCAGCCGCTTGGCTTCCCTTGGGTTGAAGATCTCGTTGACGGTCATCCAGAAATGGGTTATGAGCACGACGATGAGGACGGCGGCCCAGACCCAATAGATGTAAGGAAGGAGGGCGCTTCTCCGGCCGGTTTCCGTCTGGAGGATGAACTGCAGGGCCAGCCCGGAGACGGCAAAGAAAACAAGGCTGGCGATGATCAGGATCCGGATGGAAATCTTGGACTGGATTTTAGAATGAAAGACGACGACCAAACCGGTGACCACGGCCGCGCTGAGATAGGCAAGCGGGAGAGCCCCGGCCCCCATCTTGACCAAAAGGTCCGTCGTGCGCAGGGCCTTGATAACAGTGTGGGGAGTGGTGATCAAAAAAAAATAGCCGAACAGCAGAAAGGCCAGCTTCTCTTCACCGGGCCGGATACCGACAAGCTTCATTGGATTAAAATTATCAATACGCTGAGCGGAAGTCAAACCGGGACAGCCATCAGGCCATGCGCCCGGGCATGCTTTTCGTCGCCCATCCGGATCGGGCGGCTTGCGCGGCAATGGCTTTTTTGGGCTGCCAGGCGGCCGCTGACCCTCATGATAAACTCTTCACGGCCGCCTCTTCATCATCGAAGATATCAAGGACCTTGGTCAACATCGTCACCTGGAAGATGAGATACAGTTTCTGCGAAATCTTCACCAGCTTGAGTTTTCCCCCCAGGTTGTGGGTGGAAATGTAGCTCGCCAGGATCTCCCCCACTCCGAAGCTGTCGATGAATTCCACCCGGTCGAAATTGAGGACGATCTTCCTCTTGCCCGAGTCGAGCTGTTCTTTGACGAGCTGATGGAGGGTCACCTCGGCGACATCCGACCGCTTGATCTCCCCCTCCATGTCGAAGATGACGATGTCGTTCCTGTCTCTCGCCGATATCTTCATGTCGTCCCGTCCTCTCTCAAGCGGGCCTTCCCTTCCAGCTAATATCAAAAGACGGGGAGGAATGTCAACCAGACAAAGATTTTGCTTTTTTTTAGGAATTTTGGGAAAATGAAAATAGTCGTTTTCCAAGGGTCGCGGATGTTCTTCATTACGGGCGATAGCCATGGGAAACTCGACAAGAAATGAGGTTTTGACTTGGCCGGTCTGAAACGACGCTCTTCCCGAGGAGGACGCCGGACGGCGTCCTCGCGAACGAAGAGATCCATCGAGGCGGATTTCGAAAGATTATCCAGCCTATTCAAGGATGACGCCCGGCATATCGCCAAACCTCGCGGACATCTGGAAGCGCTGCTTCCGCCCGAAGGCGACGATATCACGACGGATCCGGTTAAGCTCTATCTGCGGGACATGGGAAGCATCTCCCTTTTGACCCGACAGGGAGAGATCGGGCTGGCCAAGCAGATCGAAAAGGGTCAGAAAACCATCCTCAAGGCGCTGACCCGCACCCGCCTGCTTTTAACCGAGATGTCTGCCTTGGAAGAGGCGGTCAAACGGGATCTCATGGCCATGCCCGATATCTTCGACTGCGGCGACGACCTTGATGAAGACAGGCTGGAGATCCGGCGAAAGGACACCATCAAGGTCTTCAGGAAGATCAAACAGATCGATTCCGTCCTGGGAAAGATCCCGGCCCGGAAAAAGAATGTCTTCGCCAGGGGACGCCTGGTCGTTAAGATCATCCAGCTCATCGGCCGGCTCAGCATCTGGCCGACGCGCCTGGAAATGATCATCGAGCGGATGCGTTCCCGCTTCCAGCATTATTGTGAACTGGCCGAAGCCCGGGAGGAACTGGAGACGAGCCTGCGCCGCATCAAGGACCGGCAGAAACGCGCGGAACTCCTCAAGAAGCTCGCCGAGGTCAAGAAGGATTTGAGAAAAGGCCGGGATGAGCTCGGGATCACGTGCCGGCAGTCCGGGGACATCCTCCGGCAGATCAGCCTGGGGAAACAGTTGAGCGACCGTGCCAAAAAAGAACTCGTTGAGGCCAACCTCCGGCTGGTGGTCTCCATCGCCAAAAAATACACCCATCGCGGCCTGGGATTCCTCGACCTGATCCAGGAGGGAAATATCGGGCTCATGCGCGCGGTCGAAAAATTCGATTACCGGCGCGGATACAAATTCTCCACCTATGCGACATGGTGGATCAAGCAGGCCATCACGCGCTCGATCGCCGACCAGGCCAGGACCATCCGCATCCCCGTGCACATGGTCGAAACGATCAATCGGCTGAAGAAACTCATCCAGACGAGCGTCCAGGACAGAGGACGTGAGCCGACCCACGAAGAACTCGCCCGCAAAATGGGCTTGTCGGTCGCCAAGGTGAGAGAGATCATCAAGGCCGCCCAGGAATCCGTTTCGCTCGACGCGCCCGTGGGGGACGAAGAGGACAGCCGGCTCGGCGAATTCATCGAAGACAAGACCGGTCCTTCTCCCGAAGAAGCGGTGATCCATCGCAGCCTTCGGGAACAGATCGAGCAGGCTCTGGACAGTCTCACCGAGAGAGAGGCCGAGGTGCTGAAGCTCCGGTTCGGCCTCATTGACGGCAAGGAGCACACTCTGGAAGAAGTGGGCGATGTCTTCAAGGTGACCCGTGAGCGCATCCGCCAGATCGAAGCCAAGGCGCTCCGGAAGCTGGAAAGTTTCAGCAAGGGAGGAAAGCTCCGCTCTTTCCTCTCAGAAGTCCAGCCCTAGGGTGCGGGCGATTCCTTGCTTCTCATATAGACGTTGGTCGTCCCGCCTTCTTCCCGGAACTTGAGCTCAAACGAGTTGGAATGCTTCCTGATGAGCTGAGACAACTGTTTGAAGCCGTACGTGCGGGGATCAAAGCTCGGGTCGAGCTGATGGAGATAGAATCCGAGGGTTCCCAGGTTCGCCCAGCCGTCCTCCTGGACGGCCATTTCATAGGCGCCCCGGAGCAGGGGCAGCGGATCGAGCTCCTTGGGCTTGTCCTCTTTAGGAGGGGCCGCTTTGGCCGGCCCTTTTCCCCGGCGGGGGATTTGCCTGGGAGAGAGGTTCTCGGTGACGATGAAAATGTTGCAGGCGTTGACGAAGGCCTTGGGGGTGGTCGTTTTTCCGATCCCCATAACGAAAACACCCGCTTCCCTGATCCGCGTCGCCAGGCGGGTGTAATCGCTGTCGCTCGAAACGAGGCAGAATCCGTTGACGAGGTGGCTGTGGAGGAGATCCATGGCATCGATGATCATGGCGCTGTCCGTGGAGTTTTTTCCGACGGTATAGCGAAATTGCTGGATGGGCTGGATAGCATAGTTATTCAGGACGTTTTTCCAGCCGGCCATATTAGCCGTCGTCCAGTCTCCGTAAACCCGGCGGATCGTGATCGCGCCGTGCTTGGCCGTCTCGGTGATGATCCCGCCGATGAGAGTCGGCTGGGCGTTGTCCCCGTCGATGAGCATGGCGATCTTGGCCGCCTGGCTGTCGCCGAATTGTTCGACCATGGTGATTCTCCTGGAGGATGATGTTTTGTGCTGTCCCTCAATATAATCCAATTCAGAGAGAGAGGCAATACCGCCCGCCCGGGTTCTTTCGCGGCCTCGACATCGCGCGCGGTTCAGGCCCGGACGCTGATCTCATAACCCTCGCGGATCGGCGGGGACTGAAAAAACTCGATGAACTTGACCAGCTGCTCCTGGTAATAGCGGCTGCGCTCATTGGCCAGGGCGTCCATTTCCGACTCCCACATGGTTATGGCCATGCCCTTTCCCGTCGGCTTGTCCGAGAGGAGGTAGAGCCCGATAAATCCTTGCTGGGACTTGGCAGCGGGAACGACACTGTTCGCGTAGAGCGCGATGGCCTCGTCGACCTTGTCCGGCTTGACATTGATCACGGTCACGCGTGCGTACATATGATCTCCCTCCTTCATCCTTTTGCGCATCAAAGCAAGCATAGCAGTTCGTCTTCTGAGAGTCAAATCCAGGGTCCGGCTTGACTAATCCTCAGGATAGTCTAGTATAAAAAGAGATGCGTTCTGCGCGGACCAGGCGGCTGCTGTTTTGTCTTTTCTCGTTATTATGGCTTGTTTTATCAGGGCTTTCGGCGTCGCGCGATATTCCTTATGAATGGACCGACGTCGAGCGGATCGCCGTCGTCGGCGACCTTCACGGCGACTATAGAAACTTTGTCAAGATCCTCAAGGGCACCGGCCTTGTCGATCGCGATCTCCACTGGGCCGCCGGAGATGTCCACCTCGTCCAGACGGGCGACGTCATGGACCGCGGTCCCGAAGCGCGGCGAATTTTCGACCTCCTGCGCCGATTGGAGGAAGAGGCGGAGGCGGCGGGCGGAAAGGTCCACGTCCTTCTCGGCAACCACGAGGAAATGAACCTCACAGGCGTCGTTTTCAGCACCATGGCCGAGGCCGTTACGCTCGATCAATTCATCTCTTTCCTCCCCGACGACTACCGAAAGCAGCAAGAGGATGCACTGGCCGAGAAGATTCTCAAGCTTCGCTCCCGGGGCCGCTCCTTCAGGCCGAAAGATGTGATCGACGATTTCTGGAAATCGCTCCGAAAAACCCGGGCCGCCCAAAGTAAGTATGTGATCCATCTCAACGATGAGTACGGAGACTGGCTGCGCCGGCTCAACGTCGCCATCAAAATCAATGACGTCGTCTTTGTCCACGGCGGAATCAGTGAAAAATACTCGAGGTGGGGGCTCCGGGAGATCAACGACCGCTACCGCCTGGAAATCGCCGACTATTGGCACGCTTATCGGCGTTCACAGCCGCCCAGGATCGTCCAGCCCTCGATCATCTATCGAGGGGACAGTCCCCTCTGGTACCGGGAGCTGGCGACCGTCCCCGAGGAGGACCTTGAGGACGAACTGAACGCGACGCTGAGTAACCTCGGCGCCAAGACAATGATCATCGCCCACACACCCAAGCTGGTCAAGACGGCCACGGAAATGCAGCGCTTCGGAGGCAGAGTCTGGATCGTGGACACGGGCATTTCCGAGGCCTACGGCGGACCCGCAGCGGCTCTGATCATTGAAAACGGATATTTCAACGTATGGGGGCTAGAAAATGAAGACCGCACCGACTCCGATACTTCTCGCTCTTCTCTTTTTCGTCCTGGGATCGGGCATTTCCGCCCGGTTCCAGGCGCCCGCTGAAGAGAAGAACAAATGGACCGCGATCGAGGCCGCCCTTCGGGAATGCCGGATCGCCGGAATCCGCAAGGATGAACCCGGGCGGACGAGCCCCTGGATCATCACATTCGCCGAGGAGTGCGCCGTCCGACGTGCCCTCTTCAGATATGTGGATAGGCCGAGGCCTCAACCCATGGCCGACAGCTATAGATACGACATCGCCGCCTATGAGCTCAGTAAGCTTCTCTCCATCGAATGGATCCCTCCCGTCGTCGAGAGAGAAATCGACGGGCGGAAGGGCACTCTTCAGATCTACCTTGAAAACGGCATCCGCGAGAAGGACCGGAAGCGGAAGAAAATCGAACCGCCGGACGCCGGAGCGTTCGCCAACGCCATGGAGGAGTTGAAGGTGTTCGAGAGCCTCGCCTATGACGAGTGTTATAATTTCGATGACACCTATATCCAGACGGAGGATTGGCGGGTTTGGCGGGTGGACTTCTCCGAAGCGTTCGCTCCCGTCCCCGAATTGTTGCCGGGCTGCCCCTTGACCGCCTGCTCCAAAAAGCTCTACCAGGGTCTCAACGAATTCGATGAAGAGGCGGCCAGGGCGGCGCTCAGTCGATACCTCAATAATGAGGAGATCGAGGCCTGCCTCATCCGCAGGAAACTCATTCTCGAAAAGATCGAGGCCCTAATCGCTGAGAAGGGCTCGGAGAAGGTGCTCTTCTGACCGGGAATTCCGAAGAGAGCCGGGCGGCGGAGGGCGTTCTCAGCGCCGGCGCAGGTCTTTGACCTTGAGGATTCCGCCCGAATCCTGGGCGATGTAAAGATACCCCTCGTCATCCCGGCATACGCCCTCCTGGTTGTCGCCGGGAAAGGCGTACTCGTTGACCAGCCTGCCCTCTAGGGTGATCTCCACCAGAATGTTATCGGCATCGCTGACGACGTTGAGAAGCTTCGTGACCGGGTCGTAATACATGGCCGCCGGGTCATCCATCCTGAACGGCAGGACCCGGATGATCCGGGCCTCGGCTTCCTCGGCCCGGCTCGATTTCAGGGGACAGAGCACCTCCATGATCATCGGCGGGTCCCACTGGTTGCCGACATAGAACGTCCCGCCTTCCGGGTGCGCGGGATCGGGCACGAAGGCCATGGACTCGATGCCGTTGTCATAATCGTCCGTCTTTTTCTTCAGGAGATCGGGATCTCCATCGAAGCTCCGGTTGATGGGAAAGCGCCGGGTGACCTCCCCCTTGACGGGATCGAACTCGAGAATGACATCATCCCCTTCGATGCCGATATAGACAAGTCCCGTTTCCGGGACGACGGCGACGGACTCCAGGTCCCCCCTGACCTTGGTATTGGCGACCGGGGTCCCGTCTCTCCTGATCTCGGCGATCTCCCCTTCATCGCTCACGACAAAAAGCGTATCCCTCTGCCGGTGGTACGAGATTCCCGAGGGTTCGGTCAAGTGTTGCCTGTCGATATCCCCGCCGAAGCCCTGGACATCCAGCCACAGATAGGGAAACCGGATGCGCGGCGCGCGCTGCGGACCCGAACAGAATGAAAGAGCAATCAACGGAAGGATCACCCCAACGAACCTTTTCGATCTCACCTGTGCGCCTTTCTTTGAGATGGGCCTTTTGCCCCGAATCTCTCTTTTCCCACAATCCGTCAACACCGGGGGGCATGAAGGCGGAAATTATAACATCGACAGGATTTCTGTCAAAATATTTCGCTGTTGATTTTTGGGGGCAATATGAATATCATAGGATTCGCTTGAGGACTTCGGGAAAAATGGGCTGTCGAGGGAGATTATCATGAAGCGCCTGAACGCGCTTTTGCCATTTCTCGTCGTTTTCATGGTCTCCGTCCCTCCGCTGGACGCCCAGTTCACGGCGGATGAGGTGGCCCAACGGCCTTTCTGGGAGGAATTCCTGCAAACGGCCCAAATCCTCCGGTCCGAGGAGATCGGAGAGGGCGTCACCAAGCCCTTCAAGTTCTATCTTCAGAGAAACAACACCAAAGCCGAAGCCTGCTGGAAAAACCCGAAGGGTTTGCGCGACGGCTTCCTCGAAGGTTGGCAATACGAAATCGCCGCCTACAGGCTGGATAAACTCCTCGGGATCAATATGGTCCCTCCGGCCGTGGAGAGGGAATTCAACGGCAAGCCCGGAGCCCTCGTCTATTGGGTCACCAGCGAGCACAGCCTTCTCGAGATCGTGGAAGAAGGGATCGAGATCCCGGAAAGCGCTCGCCTCCAGACCGAAAACACGAAATACCTGACCAGGGCCTGGGACTCCCTGGTCGCCAACGACGACCGGACCCAGCAAAACGTTCTCTATACCAAGGACTGGCGGATGATCCTGATCGACCATTCCCAGGCGTTCCGTTCGGGCAAAGAATATACCGATAAACTCTTGTTCGGAGCCAACGGACTCAAAAGGGGGTCTGACGGCAGGGCGATTTTATTCCGGCGGCTTCCCCGCTGGTTCGTCGATAACGTGAAGAAACTCGATTTTCAGTCCGTCAAGGAAGCCGTCGGCCCCTACTTGACCGACAAAGAGATCGAGGCGGTTATCAAGCGCAAAGCGCTTCTCTTGGCCGAGATCGAAGGGATGATCAAAGCAAACGGCGAAGCCAAAGTCCTCTACTGAGGCCGCCGAGGCCCGGAAAAGAAAGGAGGGATCATGAAAAAGAGAATGAAGGTTGCATCGTTCGGGATCATCTTCCTCGCCTCGCTGGTCCCCTGTTTCGCCCAATTCACACCCGAGGAAATCGCCGAGAGGGCGAAGTGGGAGGAGTTTCTCATCAACGCCGACATTGTCAAAGATGAGCAGATCAAATCGGAAGCCGTTACCAATCCCTGGCGTCTCACCCTCGAGCTTGACGGCATCACCAACGACGCCCTCTGGAAAGATGTGCAGGGCCGCGTCAAAGGCTATATCGAGGGCTGGAAGTACGAGATCGCCGCCTACCTCTTCGACAAGCGCCTGGGTCTCAACATGGTTCCGCCGACGGTCGAGAAAAGATTCCACAACAACCCCGGTTCCTGCCAGCTTTGGGTTCCCTCCAAAATGACGATGAAGACCAAGTTCGAGCAAAAGATCAAGACCCCCCCGATCAAGGTTTTCGGCTGGAATAGGGCGCTCAATCTGCAACGCTTTTTCGACAACCTCATCGGCAACGAGGACCGCCACCAGAACAACTATCTCATCACCGAAGACTGGAGAATCCTCTTGATCGACCATTCGCGCAGTTTCCGGACCGGAAAGAAATGGACGACGCAGATCCCTTACGGAGAAAAAAACAAAGAAGGCCTCATGCAAAAGGACATGCCCCGTGAGATCTTCGAGAAAATGAAGGCCCTCACCTTCGATGAGATCAAAGGTTTTATCGGCAGCTATCTGACGGATGACGAAATCAACGCCGTTTTGGCGAGGAAAGACCTGATCATCGACCACATCAACAAGCGGATCGGGAAAAGCAGCGAGGCCGAAGTCCTCTACTGACGGTTCGCCTTTTTTTCGTGGGCTTTCTTGGACATCGTCAAGATGTTCTGACCGTCCTCGCGACGGTACGCAAACCGGTCCATCAGCTTCCGGGCGAGAAAGATCCCGAGGCCGCCCATTTCCTCCCGGTTGATCATCTCCTTGAGGGTCGGCCTCTTGACCTGGCGGGGATCAAAGGGGACGCCGTTGTCCCGGATTTCCAGGGAAAAAACGCCTTTTTCATGCCAGGCCTTGATCGCGATCTCCCCTTTCTCCCGCGGATAGGCGTAGCGGATGATATTGGTGCACATCTCGACGAGCGAGAGCTCGATTTTATAGATATCCTCTTCGCTGAGCTCCAGGTTCTCTAAATTGGCCTTCAGAAACCGGCGGACTTTGTCCAGCTCTTTGAGCTCACTCTGGACCCTCATGGCATTCATGAATCCGGCAACCTCTCAAATTTTATCAGAAAGCGCCGCCCATGAGAAGGATTACTTCTCAG
>JAFGRZ010000168.1 GCA_016934895.1 Candidatus Aminicenantota bacterium | reverse complement strand
TGCTCAATCCCGGTGTCGTGACGCAGGTCTCGATCAGAATCAAGCCGGGGGATGAGGAGGGGACTCTTCGCACCGTGCGGGAGAAATGGGAGCGCATGTTCCCGGAAGACCAGTTCGAATATGGATTTCTTGATGACCGGATCGAGAGGCTCTACGAGAGCGAAAGGACCATGCGGAATATCAGTGTCATCTTTTCATCATTGTCCGTTCTGATCTCCTGCCTCGGTCTTCTCGGTCTGGTTTCGTTTACGGCCGAGGAGAAAACCAAGGAGATCGGCATCCGGAAAACGCTCGGCGCTTCGACCGGCAACATCCTGGTCCGGCTGTCCGGGGAATTCATCAAATGGATCATCCTGGCCAATGTCCTGGCCTGGCCGCTGGCCTGGTACCTCATGAGCAAATGGCTGGAGAATTTCGCCTTCCGGACGGACATCAGCTGGCCGATTTTTGTTGTGGTCGGCCTTCTCTCCGTTTCGTTCGGCGTTATCACGTTCATTTTCCACGCCGTCAAGGCGGCTTCCGCCAACCCGGTGGACAATATGAGATACGAATAAGGCCGGGCCCTCAATCGATAAGCGGTCCAGCCAAAGACTCCATTTTTGGCGGCTCAGTTTGCGGGTGAGGCTCCTTCCTCCTCAGTTGGCTTTGCCATTGGGAGCCATCGCTTAGGAGAAATCAATCCATTTCCGAATTTCGCTAGCGTCAAGCACTTTTAGCGGATTGCTTTCTTCAACTGGTTATTGTTGAACTTCATCCACATATCGCCGCTGCCATCGACCGTGCCGAAGATATAATGCTTGCCCAATGTCCCATCGCTGTTCACCTGCCGGAAAATACCATCCTCGATATGTTGCAGCTTTATCAGCGAGTTTAACGGTCCATCCGCCGGCAGCCACATGACAGATAACGAACCGTTCCACTCAAGGACTTCCGCCGCAGCCCAGGAAATATCGGCGTCATAATAACCGACATAATCTTCCCATTTCCCGAATTCCATTTCATCCTTTTCGCTGTTCGACGAAGCAAAGACAGAAGAAAATATATTGTATGCCGCAAATGCAAGCGTGAATTGCGGGGCGTCCGAAGCGTTCACAATAACAACAACGGCGATTTTTTCTTCAGGCTGAATAATGATCTGGGATTTGTACCCGGGACATCCTCCCTGATGACCAACGAATGTTTTGCCGAACATTTTCCAAATCGCAAAACCCAATCCCCAATCGGGATCCGACCATTGAGCTGTGTGCATTTCCTGCAATGTTTCCTTTTTCAAACCATTTGATTCTTTCCCGTCCAGAACCCGAAATTGCCACATTGCGAACTCGGCGAGATCCATCACATTGGAGGATAATCCCATCGCGGGCGTCATAGAATTCTTATTGAAAACGGGGACTTCACCTCGCGAATCCTTTCTTAACTTTCGGCTGTAACCAACCGCCATATTTTTCGTGTTGTGATAATCAATATAATCGGGAGTCGTATTCTCCAACTTCAACGGTTCAAGAATGTTCTTCCTTATATAATCTTTATAATCCACCTTTGAAAGAGTCGACACGACGGCTCCCAGCAAAGCATATCCTAGATTGGAGTAGTTGTATTTCGTGCCCGCCGGACAATTCATTTCCAGATATTTTACTCGTTCAATGAGACATTCCGAGCAGGGGAACAGGTCGGCGGTATCCGGCCAGATGGTTTTGTCCGGTTCGCATGGCAAGCCGCCGCTGTGTCTTAATAGGTCTCGCACTGTCGGCAGCGTCGGGTTCGGATCGGGGATTTTGGGCCTAAACCACGGCAAATATTGGTCCACAGGATCGTCCAAGTGCAATTTGCCTTCGTCTCTCAGCTGCATTATTGCGAGCGCGGTAAACATTTTTGAAAGAGAACAAATGCTGTAGTCGGTTTCCGGAACAGCCCGTATTCTCTTGCTGACATCCGCATAGCCGAAACCTTTGGCATAAACGATTTCCTGATCATGAACGACCGCCATGGACATGCCCGGCAGGCGATCAAAATCGAGGACGGATCCGATCCAGGTTTCCAATAAACGAACGGCTTCTCCAAACTTTTTTGAACCGTTGGGTGTGTTCGCCGATCGCGTCGCTAAACCATTAGAGGAGATGATCAGAAAAGTCGTTAAAGTGAAAAAGGCTCTTGAACGATTCACATTTCCTCCTTAAACGTGCCAATAGAGATTGCCGAAATTGCGAAATTTCTACCAATCTCGCGGCGGATTATCCTTGATGGCCATGTAGTAGACCGGCTTGACGAGGAAGGCGAGGACGCTTCCCGTCGTTTCGCCGTCGCGCATAAGCCGGACGAGCCGCCCGACGCTCTCCACGAAAAGCAGGATCGAACCGGCCATAAGGACGAGGCTCCAGGCCTCGAAAACACCCAGCGAAATGTTTTTCACTCCGGACCCCATGAACGCGACGGCCAACAAAAAATTGAAGACGATGGAGAGGAGAACGTACGGCCGCGGGCAGTACCGGCCGTAGAATTCGATCTCCCTCTGGAGCTCGGCAGGCAGAAATCCCCAGAGCGGCGCCAGAACATAGGACAGGTCCGAGGAACGGTTCCGGACCTGCTCAAGTTTCGGGTCCAGGACCGGGAAGCCCCCGCCACCCTTCCGGAAGCGGTAGGAATAGTCCGTCTTTTCCCGGTCCGATCTGGTCAGGACGTAGGATTCTCCTTTATAGCTCACACCGCCCGCCCTTTCCCACCAGGCTTTCGGCACCGGCGAGACGACATCCAGCACTTCGCCGACGAGCGAGATCCTGTCGGCCGGCGCATACTCCGGGCCCTCGGACTTCAAACGGAGGCCGAGCAGGATGAACAGGAGGCTCCCGATCGGACTTCCTGTCGCTATGACGGCGACCAGCCTGACGGCGCCCTCGAGCGCGGCCACGACAGCCACAACTCCGATCCAGGCGGGGACCTGCGCGCCCATGGCGCCCATCCCGCCGGTGATCGCGTTGATGACGAACAAGGCCGCCAGTGGAAAGGCGACCGCGAGCTCCAGCGCGACCGACCAGAAGGTCGCCCGGGTCGGGTCCAGCCCGATCGTTTCATAGAGACGTTGCTGGTGTTTGGCCGGCAGGAAGCCGAGCAAGGCCTGTCCGCTCCAGGCGAGAAGCCTCTTTCTTTCCCTGACCCGGTCATCGCGGAGACCTGCCAGGAACCGGCGCTCCGCGTCCCCGCCCCACTCGAAACAGACGCGGATGACCTCCTGCGCCGGCCAAGGCTCCAGGCGGTAGACCCATTCGGCGCCCTCTCTCCCGGCGGAGACGACCTCGAAAAACTCTTCCCCGATCTGGACCGCGGTTCCGGGGTGGACCGGCCGGCGCTGCTCAGCGTCGACCCGCGGCCTGAACCTGGGATGGGGAGCCGGGAGACGGATTTCCTTCTTCATGGGCCCGTTTTCTTGTTTGGCCGGTCCTATCGTTGGCGATGGTAAATGAGGCCGCTATTCCTTGTCAAACGGGTCCGGCCCGATCTGTGATCGGAAATTCGGAAAAGGATGTACTGTCACCAATTTGGTGAGAGCACAGGAAGAGAGCGGACGTCTATGAGTATGTGAAAACAGGGGAGGCCGGCCTTGACACGCCCAATGGTATGACTTATGGTAATACCACGAGGTGCGTCATGCCCAAGGCCAAAATCGCGATCTCACTCGCCGCCCAAACCCTGGAACGTCTGGATCACCTTGTGCGGAACAAGACTTTTCTCAACCGAAGTCAGGCTATCGAAGCGGCCCTCCTCGATAGGCTCGACCGCCTCGACAGGGTTCGCCTGGCTCGCGAATGCGGCAAGCTCGATCCAGCCGAGGAGAAGAAGCTGGCCGAAGAAGGTTTTGCGGAGGACCTTTCCCGATGGCCCGAATACTGAGGGGGGAGATCCGTTGGGCCGACCTTGCTTCGACACGGGGCCGGGAGCAGGCCGGCCGGCGTCCCGTGCTTGTCATAAGCCATGACATATTCAACGAGCGTTCCGGGACGGTTATCGCCATGGCCATTACAAGTCAGCCTCAAAAAGCGGGATTCCCCTTAACTATGGAGATCGAGAGCGGGGGGCTCCCGAAGCGCTCCTGGCTCAAGATCGGCCAGGTGCGAATCCTGGCGACGGAACGTCTCGGCAAAAGGATCGCCCGCCTGGCTCCCGAGGATCTTAGCCAGGTCATCGAGGGGCTCGGCGAGATCATCGGGGATTAGAAATCTATTGCC
>JAFGRZ010000167.1 GCA_016934895.1 Candidatus Aminicenantota bacterium | reverse complement strand
TACGAGATCATCGTTTCCTCCCAAGCCGGCGCCGAGAGCGGAGAGGCCTGGTCGAGCGGCAAAGTGGAGTCAGCCGCGTCGACCCAGGTGGCTTATGCCGGAGCGGCCTTGGTCAGCGGGAGGTCATATTTTTGGAAAGTCCGATACTGGGATAAAAGCGGCCGGTCGAGCCCCTTCAGCCGCGTGGCCCGCTTCGGTATGGGCCTAATGGCGCGGGACGATTGGAAGGGGCGATGGATCGGCGGGAAAAACCAACTCCGGAAAGAGTTTGATTTGGACAAAAGCGTCGTCCGGGCGCGCGCTTATGTCTGTGGATTGGGATATTCCGAATTTCGCCTGAATGGTCGCAAGGTCGGCCGGCACGTTCTCGATCCCGCCTGGACGACGTATGACAAAAGGGCGCTTTATGCGACCTACGATGTCACCCGTTTTCTCCGACCGGGCAGGAACGCCCTTGCGGTGATGCTCGGTCAGGGGTGGTTCAAAGCGACCGCGCTCCTCGTCCAGATGAATATCGAGCTCGACGGAGGGGAGAAGGTCGAGGTGGTGAGCGACGCCACCTGGAGGGCCGCCTCTGGCCCGGTGCTCAAAGACAGCCTTTACAACGGAGAAACCTATGACGCCCGCCTGGAGACTCCAGGCTGGGACCGGCCCGGGTACGATGACCGCGCCTGGGACGCCGCGGAGCTCGTCGCCGGACCCGGAGGAGTCCTCTCGGCCCAAATGATGCCGCCCATCCAAGTCGTGGATACGATCGTCCCCCTCACCGTTTCGAATCCCAGGCCCGGCGTCTATGTTTACGACATGGGCCAGAATTTCAGCGGCTGGGCCGTCCTGAGGGTCCGGGGGCCCCGCGGCACAGCGGTCAAGCTGCGTTTCTCCGAGCTTGTTTATGACACGGGGATGATCAATCCGGAGAACCTGCGGGGCGCCCGGGCCGAGGACGTATACATCCTAAAGGGAGAAGGGGAGGAGGTCTGGGAACCGCGTTTCACCTATCACGGCTTCCGCTATGTTGAGCTCACGGGTTACCCCGGGGTTCCCGCAGCCGACGCGATCCGGGGGCGGGTCGTTCATACGGCTGTCGAACCGGCAGGCGGCTTCGCCTGCTCAAAGCCTATTTTGAACGAGTTGCAGAGGATCATCGTTTGGGGCCAGAAAACGAACCTCCATAGCATTCCCACCGATTGCTGCCAACGGGACGAGCGGATGGGCTGGATGGGCGATGCCCAGGGAACGGCGGAAGAGGCCATCTACAACTTCGACATGGCCGCGTTTTACACGAACTTTCTGCGGGACATCCGTGACGTCCAGGACGAAAAGGGAACGATCACGGACACTGTGCCGCACGTCTGGGGATCGCGTCCGGCCGACCCGGCCTGGGGCACGGCTTATCCGCTGATCGCCTGGTACGTCTATCAATACTACGGGGACAAGCGTGTCCTTGAGGAGCATTATGACGGCATCAAGAAGTACGTCGAGTTCCTGCGCTCCAGGGCCGAAGACGGCCTCGTCAAGTTCAGCCATTATGGGGACTGGGTGGCCGTGGAGAAGCCGCCGGGAAACATCGTCTCCTCGTTCTATTATTACTATGATGTCAAGATTTTGGCCGAAATCGCCGACATTCTGGGCAAAGAGGCGGAGGCGAGATCATACGCGAACCTCGCGGCCGCCATCAAGTCCGCTTTCCATGAAGAATATTTCGACCCGAAAACGGGGAACTATGCCGGAGGCACACAGACGGCCAATGCCCTCCCGCTCTTTCTGGATATCGTGCCCAAGGAAAGCCGCGGAGTCGTCTGGGGGAATCTTTTCAACGACATTGTTTATCAGCACGATTCCCATCTGACAACCGGGATCATCGGCACCAAATATATCATGGAGCTGCTGACGAATTCGGGGTCGTCGGACCTCGCCTATGACATCGCCACAAAGACCGGCTATCCGAGTTGGGGATACATGATCGAAAACGGGGCGACAACCCTCTGGGAGCTCTGGCAGCTCCGCCAGGGGCCGTCCATGAACTCCCATAACCACCCGATGTTCGGGAGCGTCGGGGCGTGGCTCTATAAGGCGTTGGCCGGGATCAACCTGGCGCCGGGATCGGTGGGCTTTGAAAAGATCCGGATCGCTCCCCAGATGGTCAGGGACCTGCGCTTTGCCGCCGGGTCGACGCGGACGGTGAGAGGCGAGATCCTGTCTTCCTGGTCACGGGATGAGAGGAGCGTTCGGATCGAGGTTGTAATCCCTGTGGGCAGCGAAGCGGAAGTGGTCATCCCGAAGTTCAATCTCGAGAACGTGGTCATCCGGGAAGGCGTCCGGGTTATTTATGACGACCAGGGGTTCCACGCCGGCACGCCCGGAGTCCAAGAGGTAGAAGCCGCCCCGTCCGGTTTCCTGGTGAAAGTCGGCTCGGGCCGGTATGATTTCCTCCTTTCGGGGGACTGAGCCGTCCGGAAGGCGGGCGCCGACCACAATGAATAGCGAGGGGGAGCTTGGCCTGGCTTTCGCCGACTGCCGGAGCGGGACTTCCCTCGAGTTCTGAGAAAAGCCTGGCTCATCTCCTAAATCCGGCCGAATAAAATTCAGAATAGGATGAAGTGTCACCAATTATGCCAATTATGGTGTCACCGTTTATCGGCGGGACCTGGACCAGAGCGCGGCGAAGACGAACCAGGTCGCCGAGGCCAGCAAAAATATCAGCCTGAAATCCGACGTCGGGAGCCTTCCCCGGAAATGCAGGATCGCTGAAACGAGGCAGGCGGCCAGGCTCAGCAGCGAAAGGAATCCCAGCACGGTTTTTGCCAATCTATTTTCCTCTGATAACACTCAAAACAGTGTAAGAAAAAAGGGCGATGACATAACCCGGAAGCCAGCGGAAGAAAAGATGAACGGGCAATAGAAAGCAGATAACGAGCGTCCCTCCCCAGACGGCCAGGGCCGTCCAGTTGAAAATCCATCCCCGCTTTTCGGCCCGGTGCTGTTCGATCTTGAAGAGAGGAAAAAGCCAGTGCTCGGCGAAGACGATCGCACCGACGGGCATCAGCACAAGGCCGTAGATGGCCACGTAATCGAGAAGCTTCAGGAAGAACACAGGAAAACAGGCAAGGACCGTGGTGCTCATCCCGGCGACGAGGGTCACTTTCCAGCGCGGCCAGTTCGGAGTGATCGTCTGAAGGGCCAGGCCGGCCCGGTAGAGCGTCGGATTGGCCGTCGTCCAGCCGGCGAGAACGACTCCCGCGATACCCGCCAAACCCACCGCTTCAAAGGCCATCCGTCCGGGGTTCATCTCACGGCCGACCGCCGCCACCATGATCCCCGAGCAGATCCAGGCGAGCATGTGGCCGGGATACATCCCGAAGGCGGAGTAGAGGCCGTATGTCCACCTCTTGGCATACCGGAAAAGAGCCAGGTCGGAAAGACCGATGTGCATGGCCAGGTTGCAGGACCAGGCGAAAAAAACGACATGCCAGAGGCCGAACCGGTCTTGACCGGGGGCGGGCAGACCGTTCCAGATCTTGGTCTTGGCGATCGTCCAGAGGTTGTCGAGGTTGGGATGGACACCCAGGCGCGGCAGCATGGCCACCGCCCCGGCGATGAAAACAACGAAGATCCATGGGGAAACGACTTCTGCAAAACGGCTCAATTTTTCGAATCCCAGGATGGCCAGGATGACGAAGAGCGATCCGATGGCGAAAGTGATAAGCACCCAGCCGAGACTCGTCGGCAGGACGTCGTTGAGCGAGGGAGTCCTGATGCGGAATGCGAGGCCCACCGCAGTCGCCGCCACGGAGATCATGGCTCCCGCCAGGATGCCGTACAGGACAGCGTTGGCCACGTTGTAGATGAGAGTCAGGCCCGGCCCGGCGATTTTTCTCAGGTGCCAGTACAGGGTCAGCCGCGTCCGAACGGCGATCGGCGCGCAGATAAAGGTCCAGGAAAGGACGGCCAGAAGGTTGCCGACGAGAAGGCCGACGAGAAGGTCCCGAACGGTGACCCCGTGAAGGACGAAGAACGCGCCGATGACAAACTCGGTGGCGGCCACGTGCTCGCCGGCGAAGAGGCCGGCGAACGTCATGCCCGATTGGAGCTTGTCGGAGGAGACCGGCTCCCGGTCGAACTCGTAGAGGCGGTCCATCCGGGCGGCGATCGAAGCGAACCGGCCAATCATGATTTTTCCAAATATACACAAGAGCCGCCGATGATGCAATGTAATAAGCCGCCGTGACAGCGGTCTCGGCTTTCTGGTATAATCGTCGCCGATGCTGGATCCCAAATTTGTCAAGGACGATCAGGATTTCGCCGCTGTCAAGAAGAGGCTCGAGACCCGAGGTCCCTTCGGCCCCCTTCTGGATGAATTCCGCGAAGTGACGCTGAAGGAAAGAGAGAAACTCCGGGAACTGGAGGAGTTCAGGGCACGGAAGAATAGACTGTCAGACCTTTTCGCCAAGGAAAAACAGGCGGGGAGAGAAGCCGGCCATTTCATCACGGAGAGCCGCGAGGTCGGCGGGCGGATCGATGATCTGAGCAAGGAGATTGAAGAAATTGCCGGGCGTTGGAAAGAACTCAACCTCTCCATCCCCAACGTCCCGCATGAATCCGTGCCGGTCGGGAAAAGCTCGGAGGATAACCGGGTGGAACGCCTCGTCGGGAAATCCCCGGAGTTCTCCTTCGAGCCGGAAGCCCATTGGGACATCGGGACGAGGCTGGGCATTCTCGATTTCGAGAGGGCGGCCAAGATCGCCGGCACCCGGTTTGCCGTCTGTTTCGGCGCCGGAGCCCGGCTGGAACGGGCTCTCATCGATTTCATGCTCGATATCCACACCAAGGAAAGGGGCTTCAAAGAGGTCATCCCGCCGTTCATCGCCAACGCGGACAGCCTCCGCAGCACCGGCAACCTTCCCAAGTTCGCGGAGGACCTTTTCAAGCTCGAGGGCTATGAATGGTATCTCATTCCCACGGCGGAGGTCCCGCTGACGAATCTCTACCGGAACGAGGTCCTAGAAGAGAGCATCCTTCCTCAGAGATTTGTCGCCTACACTCCGTGTTTCCGGAGCGAGGCCGGGTCTTACGGAAAGGATGTCCGCGGTTTGACTCGCCTGCACCAGTTCAACAAGGTCGAGCTGATGATATTTTCCGCGCCGGGGAGCTCTTTTGAAGAGTTGGAGGGCATGACCCAAGGAGCCGAGGAAGTGCTGAAACGGCTGGATCTGGCCTACCGGGTGGTGTCTCTTTGCACCGCTGATCTTGGCTTCGCCAGCAGTAAGACCTACGATCTCGAAGTCTGGATGCCTTCCCGGAAAAACTTCGTTGAAATATCATCCTGCTCCGACTGTACGGATTTCCAGGCTCGCCGGGCCAACATCCGCTTCCGCCGGGAGGCCAAGTCCAAGCCGGAATTCGTCCACACCCTGAACGGCTCCGGACTGGCCGTCGGCCGGACGCTGAGCGCTCTTCTTGAAAACTATCAGCAGGCCGATGGTTCCGTGATGATTCCCGGGGCCCTCCGTCCCTACATGGATGGGCTGGAAAGAATCCGTCCCGGCTGATCATTTTCTTGTTGACCGCGGAATCCCCTGGAAATATACTTCCTGTCCAAACAGAGAGAGAACCACAATGATTGCGCTTCTTTTGGTTCGCTGCGCAAACCCGGGACATAAAACCAGACGGAGGAAAAGATGAGAAATCGCCGGCCTGTTATGGCGCGGACGGCCCTAACCTGTCTCTGGATGGCCCTCGCTTTGGCCGCCCAGAATCCCTATGCTCCCGATAAGCCGGAGCCCGGCTCGGTCGAGGCCATCGCCAAGTTCGTGACCGAAGCGCGTTTCAGCAATCCATGGGTGTCCTACGTGCCGGATTCGAAAACCGTCGTATCGCCTTCGAAATACCTGAAGCGCATCGTCGGTGCCGCCGGCGAGCTATCCAGCGTGTCGGAAATATACGGATACTTCCGCGAGCTCGCCCGGACGTCGCCGCGGGTCCAGGTGGAGACCATCGGCCGGTCGGACGAGGGCCGGGACATTCTTCTGATCATTGTCTCCGATGAGGCGGCCATTCAAGCGCTGGACCGGTTGACAAGCGCCTCAGCCGCCTTGGCCGATCCGCGACGGACCTCGCCCGAACAAACGGAGGCGCTGATCGCGACGGCTAAGCCTTTCTATTTTCTCAATGCCGGGCTCCATTCGTCCGAGACCGGAAGCCCTGAGACGGTGATGGAACTGGCCTACCGGCTGGCCGTCTCCGAGCAGCCGATGATCCGGGCCATCCGTCGGGAAGTCGTCGTCCTCATCAATCCCGTTTCCGAGCCGGACGGACGTGACCGATTCGTCGAGTGGTTCTACCGCCATCTCAAGGGCAAGACCGATTACGACCATCTCCCTCCTATCCAGCCTCCGTACTGGGGCCAGTACGTTTTTCATGATAACAACCGCGACACTCATCAGGCGGCGCTCGAGACGACGCGGGCCGTCCGCCGGGCCTTCTTCAAGTACCACCCGGTCGTCGTCCATGACCTCCACGAGTCGATCGCTCTCCTTTTGACCTGGAACGGCACCGGTCCCTTCAACCCGAACCTGGATCCGATCGTCATCAGCGAGTTGTTCGATATGGCCTTCACCGAGGTCAGGACCTTGACCGGGATGGGCATGCCGGGGGTTTGGACCTGGGCGTTCGGGGAGGGTTTCGGCCATCATTACCTCGAATCGATAGCCACGAATCACAATGCGATCGGCCGGGGCTACGAGACTTTCGGGAACGCCACCGCGGAAACGGTCGAGCGGGATGTCCGGTTGTCCCGTTTTCTCAACCGGCCGGTCACGAGCCGGGAGTGGTACCGGCCGCTGCCGCCCCCAAAGCGGTTCCGCTGGTCCTTCCGGGATAATGTCAACTATATGCAAACGGGTATCCTGGCCGCTCTCGACTACGCGGCGCTTCACAGCCGGGACTTGCTGCGCAATTTTTATCGTAAGGGCTACACATCGTGGCAGAAAGGGTTGAAGGAGAAGCCGAAGGCATTCGTCATCCCGACCGAGCAGGGCGACCGCCGCCGCGTCGCCCAGATGATCAACCTGCTGCTCGGCCAGCGGATCGAGGTCGGGAGAGCGGGCCGGGCTTTCTCGGTCAAAGAGGGAGGATTCCCGGCTGGGACTTTTGTTGTCCGCCTTGATCAGCCATACCGAAACTATGCCCTCGACCTCCTGGCCCCGCAGACATTCCCGAAAGACGCAGATTTCCAGCCCTACGACGACATCTCCTGGGCTCTGCCGGTCCATTTCGGGTTGGAGGCGGTTGCCGTCGCAGACGAGGGGATCATGAAGGTGCCTGTCGAGCCCTGCGAAGACGAGGCGACGGTGAGGGGGAAGGTGTCCGGGAAAGGGCCGGTGTTTCTCCTGAAAGATACAGGTCAGGAAGCGCTCCTGGCCGCGCGCGTCCGGCTCGGCGATTTCAAGATCGAAATTGCTGAAAAGACATTCCAGGTCGGAAACGAGGGATATCCGCCCGGTTCCTGGTTGATGCCTCCGCAAGACGGGTTGGCGAGTCAACTCGAATCTGTCGCCGCCGAACTCGGGCTCGACTTCACGAGCGCACAGGTTCTCCCCGACGGCGCCCGGCACGAATCGCGGTTTCCCCGGATCGCTCTTTGGCATCCCTGGGCGGACACCCAGATGATCGGGTGGGTCAGACTCGTTTTTGACCGCCAGGGCATCCCCTATGCGATTCTCCGGGATGACGATATCAAGGCCGGGCGGCTGGCCGACCGTTTCGACGTGATCATTCACGGCGACACGGGGGAGGACCTGAAAGGCCAGATCCACGGCCTCGACACCAGATTTTCGCCCCTGGCCTATACGAAGACGGCCGAGTTCCCGAACAACGGTTTTCCCGTTGCCTCGGACGATATCACCGGAGGGGTCGGCTGGATGGGAATGGCCAACTTGCAGCGCTTCGTCGACGGCGGGGGGACTTTGATCACTCTCGGCAACGGGTCCGCGTTGGCCCTGGATGGAGGCATTACCCCCCGCGTCGGACGGGCCCGCGGAGAAAACACCGTTTGGACACCCGGGGTTGAGGTTGTGGCGAGCTTTTTGCGGGCGGATCATCCCTTGATGTACGGATACAGCGTCAAGACATCCGTGTTCCGAGGTGCCTGCCCTGTCTACAACGTCCGCCGGGCGGACCGCGGCCTGATCGTCCTCCAGTGGGGAAGCCGCCCGCCTAAGGAGGATAGGGACGACGAGGAAGAAACAGAGGCTTCGGGAAAAGGTGAGGCGACCAAGACTCAGGCCATGCTCGTGAGCGGAGGACTCAAGGGGGAGGACGTGCTCGAAGGACGGCCGGCCATCCTTGATATCCCTGTCGGGAAGGGGAGGACGATCGCCTATAACTTCAATCCCATTCACCGGGAACTCAATCACTCCGATTACCGGTTGCTTTGGAATGCGATCCTGAATTGGGAGGCCATCCGCGCCCGACTTGCGAAGAATTAGCCCATCCACGATCTGAAGCGCAGCGGCACAGCCTGCCGATTGGGGATTTCGAGCAACACTTCTGACCGAGTGCCCTGTGGTTGACTCCCGGAAGGCTTCGAGCTGTTTCGGTTGCGAGTCCGCAGTTTGCCGGGTACAATAGAGACTCGTCCGGAGGGATGGCCGAGTGGTTGAAGGCGGCGGTCTTGAAAACCGCTTTCCGGTCTCCGGAACGGGGGTTCGAATCCCTCTCCCTCC
>JAFGRZ010000025.1 GCA_016934895.1 Candidatus Aminicenantota bacterium | reverse complement strand
TGACCCGTCATCGACTTCGTCGAACTGACGCCGATTTTCCGGGCATGCTCGCCGAAAACCCTCTTGATGCCCAGCGTTTCGACCTTATCGTTGAGCGGCGTGCTGGTCCCATGGGCATTGATGAAATCGATCTCGACCGGATCGATGGCGGCGTCGGCCAACGCTCTCTCCATCACCCCCTTGGCCCCCTCGGCGTCCTCAGCCGGAGCGGTGATATGATAGGCGTCGGCGTTCATTCCATAGCCGACGATCTCGGCATAGATCCTGGCGCCTCTCCGGCGGGCCGCGCCGAGCTCCTCGAGGAGCAGGATGCCCGCTCCCTCGCTCATCACAAATCCGTCGCGCTCGGCGTCGAACGGCCGGGACGCCCGTTCGGGCTCGTCGTTCCGCGTCGAGATCGCCCGGATGGCGCAGAAGCCGGCCACGCCGAGCGGCGTGACCGGCGCTTCGGCCCCGCCGGCCAGCATGCGGTCGGCGTCTCCCCGAACGATCAACCGGAAGGAGTCCCCGATAGAGTGGGTGCTGGTGGCGCAGGCTGTGGCCGTGGCCGAGTTCGGTCCCCGGCTCCTGTACTTGATCGAAACATATCCGGACGCCTCGTTGATGATGATGGAGACCAGAAAGAACGGCGAAATCCGGTCGGGGCCTCTCTGCAACAGCGTGCTGTGACATTCCTCGATCGTCTCCAATCCGCCGATCCCCGACCCGATGTAGACGCCGGTCCGGTCGCCTTGGAGAAGGGCCGGGTCGATCCCCGCATCCTCGACGGCAAGAGCCGCCGCCGCCAGGGCGAACTGGATGAAACGATCCATCCTTCGGGCTTCCCTTTTGTCGATGAAAGCCAAAGGATCGAAGGCCTTGACCTCCCCGGCAATCCGAGTCGTATACCGGGAAGCGTCGAACCGGGTGATCGGGCCGATGCCGCTTTTTCCCCGCTGCAGGGCCTCCCGGTTTTGGCCGACCCCGATCCCCAGGGGCGTGACCAAGCCGATCCCGGTGACGACAACGCGCCGGGCGGAAGAACGCCCCGGCGGTGAGCCTTGGACGATCATAAACGAGATGCTTTACTTGGAGAAACGCGTCTGGATGTAATCGAGAGCTTTGCCGACGGTGCTCAGTTTCTCGGCTTCCTCATCGGGGATGTCCAGGCTGAACTCGTCCTCCAGGGCCATGACGAGCTCAACGGTATCCAGCGAATCGGCGCCCAGATCTTCGATGAAGGAAGCGGTCTCCGTCACTTGCTCCTCGCTGATACTCAGCTTGTCGGCCACAATCGTCCTGACCTTCTTCAGAAGTTCTTCTCTTTCCATGTTGACCTCCTCATTGGATCTCAAGACGTTATGTGTACATCCCGCCGTTGACGTGGATGATCTGACCTGTGATGTATGATGCCTCGTCGGACAGAAGAAACTTGACGGCCTGGGCCACATCCTGGGGCGTACCCATTCGTTTCATCGGGATCATCTCCAGAAAGGCCTTCTTGACGGCTTCGGGAAGGCTCTCCGTCATGGCGGTTGCGATGTAGCCCGGGGCGACGCAGTTGGCCGTGACGTCGCGACCGGCCACTTCCCGCGCCAAGGACTTGGTCAAGCCGATCACCCCGGCCTTGGAGGCCGAGTAGTTGGCCTGCCCGGCGTTCCCCATGACGCCTACGACAGAGGAGATATTGACGATCCGGCCGAAACGGCGGCTGACCATCGGCCGGACGGCCGCCCGGCAGAAATTGAAGACGCCCTTCAGGTTCACGGCCAGGACGGCATCCCAATCCTCCTCCCGCATCCTCATCATCAGGTTGTCCCGGGTGATTCCGGCGTTGTTGACCAAGTAATCGAGCCGCTGATTCTCTTTGACAACCGCCTCGACCACGGCCGCGGCCTGGTCGAAACGCGAGACATCGGCCGTCCGGACCTCGGCGCGGCCGCCGCTCCGGAGGATCTTCTCGGCCACGGCCGTGAGCTTCTCCGGCTGGATATCAACCAGAACGACAATCCATCCTTCCTTCGCCAGGTCGAGGGCGATCGCCTCTCCGATGCCCTGGGATGCGCCGGTGACCAGGGCGACCTGGCCAGAGAAGGTCAGGCTCGATTTTGTCTCCATGGATATCATCGACTCTCATCCGGCTTCTTTTCGCGGGCCGAAAAAAGGGTTCCCGCTGCCGTGCGGATCGTCATCGGCTTCCCCTTGTTATTCGGATTCGGCTTCTTCAATCACCTGCCGCCCGCGGTAGAAGCCGCATTCGGGACAGGCCCGATGGGGCAACTTGGGAGTTCCGCAATTCGAGCAGACGGAAAACGTGGGCAATGTCAGGGCGTCATGGGCCCGGCGTTTTCCTTTCCGTGACTGGGAGTGCCTTCGTTTTGGATTGGGCATTTAGTTCTTTTCTCTCACGAAATTTTTGAGTTTCCCGAGCCGGGGATCCTCTCCCTTGACCTGACAGCCGCAGTCCCCGTTGCGCCGGACCTTGCCGCAGACCGCGCAGATCCCCTCGCAATCTTCCGAACAGAGCGGCTTCATGGGGAACGTCAGGTTCAACTGTTCGAGAATGATCTCCCGCAGGTCGATCTGGTTGTCTTGGTAGAAGGCCTGGCCCAGATCGTCCTTCTCCAGCTCCTCCTTCATCAGCCCCAGTTCCTCAGGCAGGTAGACGAGGTCGAAGGAAGAATCGACCGGGAACTCGAAGGGGCTGAGACAGCGGCTGCAGATGAAGCTCAAACGGGCGGTCAACCTGCCCTTGATCCAGATCTCGTCCCCGGCCTTGGAGACGACGCATTCGGCGTGCGCGGGAGAGAGAAAGGCCGTGTCTTCTTCCACCAAATCGACGCTGAGAAATTCAAAGTCCCGGGATACGGAGAGGCCTTCCTTGGGAATCTTATCGATATTGATGACCATGGATTTTCTCGCAAAAAATTCACCTTATTATACCATTCCGACTTCGATTGTCAATTTAGTGCGGACGTTCGTCAGCCTCTCTTTT
>JAFGRZ010000166.1 GCA_016934895.1 Candidatus Aminicenantota bacterium | reverse complement strand
CTTCTTTTTGCCATCTCCCGGCTTCTCTGGTATATTGATTATGAAAAGAAAAATGCCCGAAACCAAGCCCCGGAACGCGTGCCAACACGAATGGACTATGACCAATGTCCGGAGCGGATATCTGGTCGTCGAGGGGTGCTTCCAATGCCGCAACCGCATCTCTTTCTTCTCCGAGGAGCCTGTTCCGCCCCAGGATGACTATCGCGAAGGCGACCATTTCTGGAGCTATCTCGGAAGTTCCCAGGCCTCTAAATTCGACCTCAAGTGCAGGCATTGCTCCCGGGAGATCCCCTTGAATGACGTCATGGCCCTGATGCTGTGCATGAGATGCGACCCCGAATGCGGAGTCTATAAGGCCGGTTCGGCGGGAGATAAAGGGCGTAAAACCTGGGTCTATGTGGCCCTCTGCGCCAACACCTCCCACGCCTCCGGAAAATGCATCTCCAAGGAAGGCATCAAGGCCCTCAACGAGTATTTCAGCCGGGGGATCCAGGATCCGGGGAAAAGAATCATCGTCGTCCCCTGCGAACTGCGCAAGAACATCGATTCGTGCCAGGGGATCGTGCTGGCGGACGTCGGTTTGACGGAGATGTACTAGTCATAAAGGAAAAGGTGAACCATGAGAGTGTCCGATTTGATCAAGCAAGGCGATTTCAAGACCTTCAATGAGCCCGGCGACAAGGAGATCCTGGGTGTCTATATCTCCGACATGGTCAGCGACATTATCGGGATCGGCCCGGGTAACCTGCTCGTGACCCTCCAGACGCACAAGAACCTGATCGCCGCGGCCAATTTGGTCGATGTGGCGGCCGTCGTCTTCTCGCGCGGCAAGGTGCCGACCGATGACGTGATCGCCCTGGCCAACAAGGCCGGAATCGGGCTGTTGGGTTTTAGCGGAGACACCTGGACGCTGGCCAAGAGGCTTTATGAGCTCGGCGTCAGATAAAGGCAGTTGCGTCCCGTCGTCTTGCCATCCTGAATCCGAGCCATGACCGGAATCGAGAAAAACAATCCCATGTCCGACGGCGGTTTGTCCGATCTGAAGCACGAATTCAAAGGCGAGCGGGGCGACCTGATCCCCGTGCTGCAGCGGGTGCAGGCCCTCTATGGTTATCTGCTCCCCGATACCGTGCGCGCCGTTTCGCGCTGGCTCAAAATCTCAGAGAACGAGATCTTCGGAGTGGCCACATTCTATGCGCAGTTCCGGTTCCATCCGCCGGGCCGCCATCATGTCCGCGTCTGCCTGGGCACAGCCTGCCATGTCAAGGGAGGAGAACAGATCCTCTTGATGACCCAGCAGCGCCTCGGCATCGGCACAGGAGAGACCACGGCCGACGGGAAATACGATCTGGAGCGGGTGGCCTGCCTGGGATGCTGCGCCCTGGCTCCGGTCGTGACTTTCGACGAAAAAATTTACAGCCAGATGTCCGTTCTCAAGGTCCAGAGGATCCTCGATGAACACAAGAGCGATTGAGGAGCGCCGCCGCCGGGCGGCCGCCAAGTGGCAAGAGGTCCAGAAAAATCCAATTCCGTTGATCTATATCGGCGCGGCCTCCTGCGGACTGGCGGCGGGAGCGGCCGAGGCCCAGGAAGCCGTTGAGAAATACCTGAAAAAACATAAGATCGAAGCCCGGACGATCCAGGTCGGATGCATCGGCCCCTGTTACCTGGAGCCGCTCATGGACGTCCAGATGCCGGGAAAGCCGAGGATCAGCTACTCCAATGTCCGGCCTTCGGACGTGCCCATCATTTTGGAGTCATTCTTTGTCAAAGGCGAGCCGGCCAAATCCCGCCTGGCCGGGCATTTCGGGGACGGGGATTTCGACGGGATCCCCCGTTTCTTCGATATGCCGATGCTCAAACCCCAAGTCAGGATCGTCCTCCGGAACTGCGGGATCATCGACCCGGAAGATCTCGATCACTACCTGGCCAGGGACGGTTATCTCGGATTGGAGAAATGCCTCGCCATGCCCTGGCAGGACGTCCTGGAGACGGTCAAGCGCTCGGGCCTGCGGGGCCGCGGCGGGGCCGGCTTTCCGACCTGGAAAAAGTGGCTGACCTGCCGGGAGACGGAAAGCGACCGGCGTTACCTTATCTGCAACGCCGACGAAGGAGATCCGGGCGCCTTCATGAACCGGTCGCTCATCGAAGGCGATCCTCATGCCGTCCTGGAGGGGATGCTCATCGCGGCCTATACTATCGGCGCCGCCCACGGATACGTTTATATCCGGGCTGAGTATCCGTTGGCCATCAAGCGCCTCAAATTGGCCATTTCCCAGATGAAGGAAATCGGCCTTTTGGGCCGCGACATCCTCGGCTCCGGTTTCGACTTCGAGATCACCATCAAGGAAGGCGCAGGCGCTTTCGTCTGCGGCGAAGAGACCGCCCTCATCGCCTCGATCGAAGGGAAGCGGGGGATGCCCCGCACGCGGCCGCCCTTCCCGGCGGTGTCCGGAGTCCACGGCAAACCGACGATCATCAATAATGTCGAGACCTTGGGCACGCTGCCTCACATCCTTCGGAACGGCGGGGAATGGTACGCCGGCCGCGGAACGGAGACGAGCAAGGGAACGAAAACCTTCTCATTGGTCGGCAAAGTCCGGAGGACCGGCCTGATCGAGGTGCCCCTGGGCATCACCCTTCGGGAAGTCGTCTACGATATCGGCGGCGGGACGCTGAAACCCTTCAAGGCCGTCCAGACAGGGGGTCCTTCCGGGGGATGCCTGTCCGACGAGTTTTTAGACACGCCGATCGACTACGAACATCTGGCCGCGGCCGGATCGATCATGGGCTCGGGCGGGCTCATCGTCGTCGACACCGACACCTGTATCGTCGACACGGCTAAATATTTCCTGGAATTCACCCAGAGGGAATCCTGCGGCAAGTGCGTCCCCTGCCGGGTGGGGACCCGTCATCTCGTCAAGATCCTGGAGAAAATCTGCGATGGCCGGGGCGAGCTGGCCGATTTGGACAAGCTGGAGAAGCTCGGCCGGACGATTAAGAGCGGATCGCTTTGTGGACTGGGCTCCACGGCTCCCAACCCGGCCCTGACATCGCTCAAGTATTTCCGCTCCGAGTTCATCGCCCATGTCCGGGACAAACGGTGCCCGGCTGTCGTCTGCAAGAATCTGGTGAGCTACCGGATCATCGCCGGAAAGTGCACCGGCTGCCAGCGTTGCGTCAGCGTCTGCCCGACCGGGGCCATCACCGGGCCGCGGTCCGAGCCGCATAATCTGGACCCGTCCAAGTGCATCAAGTGCCGGTCCTGCTACGAGATCTGCCGTTTCGACGCAATCGCCGGAGACGCGATCATCATCGAATCCTAGGTTGTACCATGGCGCGCCAAGAACCTCGACAACTGACAATGGAGATCAATCACCGGGCCGTGACTTTCCCGGAAGGCGTCACCGTCCTCCGGGCGGCCGAGCTCAACGGCGTCGATATCCCCTCGCTCTGCTCCCACAAAGACCTGTCTCCCTTCGGCGGCTGCCGCCTTTGCATGGTGGAGATCGAAGGGATGCGCGGCTATCCGCTTTCCTGCAGCACCGTCGCTCAGGAGGGGATGAAGGTGCTGACGGATACGGCGACACTCCGGGAGCTCCGCCAGGAGATCCTCAAGCTCATCCTCAGCGAGCACCCTTCGAGCTGCCTGGTCTGCGAAGAACGGGAAGCTTGCAAGGACTACCAGGGGACGATCCGCAAGGCGGGGGTGACCACCGGCTGCCGGTTCTGTCCGAACGACCGGCAGTGCGAGCTCCAGGACCTGGTCGAAAAGATCGGGATCACGGAGATCGATTTTCCGATCGTTTACCACGGTTATGACCCGGAACACGACGACCCATTTTACGACCGGGATTACAACGTCTGTATCCTCTGCGGACGGTGCGTCCGGATGTGCCAGGAGGTGCGGGGCAGTAGTGTCCTTGCCTTCACGCACCGCGGGCCCAAGGTCAAGATCGGTCCCGCCTTCGGACGGAGCCATGCGGAAGCCGGCTGTGAGTTCTGCGGCGCCTGTGTCGATGTCTGTCCGACGGGCGCCTTGGCCGACAAGGCCTCCAAGTGGGAAGGGAAGCCGGACGGCTTCCATGTCTCGACGTGTCCCTTCTGCGCCGTCGGCTGTCAGATCGAGCTCTTCCACAAGAACGGCCGGCTGACCCGGGCCCGGGCGAACCTCGATCCCGAGGTGAACGACGGGCAGCTCTGCGTCAGGGGACGCTTCTGCCAGCCCGAAGTCACCCACCATTACGAGCGGGCCCGGCGGCCGATGCTCCAGAAAGGCCGTTATTTCCGTGAGGTAACCTGGGACGAGGCCCTGGAAAGAGCGGCGGCCGAGCTCAAGGGCGTCAAACCCGAGGAATTCCTGATGCTCGTCTCCCCGGATCTGACGAACGAGGGACTGTTCGCCGCCCAGAAGTTCGCCCGCGAGTGCATCAAGAGCCCGAACATCGACTCGACCGCCCGGTTCGAGCTGGCTGGGGGATTGGGGCTTTGGTCGAAGCTCTTCTCCCTTCGGATTTCCATCAAGGACATCGCAAAGGCCGATACGATTTTGGCCGTCGGGCTCGACAGCCGGTTCGATTTCTCGGTCGTCGGGACCAGGGTTCGCAAGGCCCTCGACCACGGGGCCCGGCTGGTGACGATCGATCCCCTGGACAGCAATCTGGCCCGTTATACGGATGACTGGCTGCAGCCGTCGCCGGGCATGGAAGGCCTGCTCCTCAAGGCAGCCGCCGACCGCCTGGCCGGCCGGGAGACCGACGTTCCCGCAGTCGCCGAGAAGGCGGATGTGAATGCGGACCTTCTCGCCAGGGCGCTCGAGATCGTCGCCTCCGGGAAAGCGCTGACGGTCATCATCGGTCCGCGGGTTTTTCACTATGACGACCTCGCGGACCTTGCGGATGCCCTTGCCACCATGGCCGGATTCGAGACCATTAATTTCATCCCCTTGTATTTCGGGGCCAACTCGCGGGGCGCCCTGGAGATGGGAGTCTTCTCCGGCGTCGCTCCGGGAATCGTCCCAGGAGACGACGCCGGCTTCGGTTGGGAGGAGGTCCTCTCCGGAAGCCAGCGGCCCCGCGTGATCTACTGCGTCGGTGATGTCGCTTTCCGCGAAAGGCCGGACTGCGATTTCCTGATCGTCCAGGACACCTACCTTCCTCCGTTTCCCGTGGATGTCTTTTTCCCCGCCTCGAGCTTCGCCGAAGCCGGCGGGACGCTCGTCAACATGGAGGGCCGGGTCCAGGAGGTTGTTCAGGTCGAAAATTTTCCGGAAGGGGCCGTGACCGGGTTTATGCGTCCCGATTGGCGGATCTTTTCCGACCTGGCCAAGGCGGCGGGATGCCGTGCCCTGGAATACGGGACGGCCGCCGATGTCCGGAGCGAAATCCGGGCGGCCGTTCCCGGTTTTCCGGCGACGATCGACCGTCAGCCCCGCCGGATGCAACCGCTCAAGGAGCTGACCTTCCCGGCGCCGGCCGGAGGAAAGAAGTCTGCGGGAGATTTCTGGCTGGTGGCCGAACCGGGTGGTTACAAGCACCGCGGCATCGACATCACCTCAAAAGTCGGGGGCCTGTGCGAACTTGGCTTGGAGGCGGGTTTCCGGATGCACCCGGAAGATCTGGAAGCGCTCGGCCTGGAGAGCGGATTTGGGATCCAGGTCAGCTGGGATGGAGACAAAGCCGGCGTATCGGGAGAGGTCAAGGCCGACCCCGAATGCGGCCGGGGAGCGGTCTATTTCACCCGGAGGATTATCACCGGAGGCCTCAAACGGGAATACGAGATCGGGAAACTCGACGCGCTGCCGAACCCGACCCGGGTCCGCATCAGCCGCCTGGAGATATGATAAAGTCCATGTCCTGATGGAGATCGTGTATGTATAAAGTCATAGAGCGGCGGATGATCGTCCCCAACCTGCACGAGTTCACCGTCGAAGCGCCGGCCGTGGCCGAAGCGGTGAAGCCGGGGAATTTCGTCATCGTCCGTCCCGACCCACAGGGCGAGCGCATCCCCCTGTCCGTCGCCGACTGGGACCCGGCGGCCGGCACGGTGACTTCCATTTTCATGCAGGTCGGCGGATCGACGGCCAAGCTGGCCCGTCTCAAACCCGGCGACACGATTCCCACCTTCGTCGGCCCGCTTGGAAAGGAGACAGTGATCGAAAATTTCGGGACCGTCCTCTGTCTGGGGGGGTGCTACGGCATCGGGTCCGTCTTCCCTGTCGCCCGGGCGCTCAAGGAAGCCGGCAACACGGTCTACTCGATCCTGGAAGCCCGGAGTTCATTCCTCATCTACTGGGAGGACCGGTTCCAGAAGGTTTCAAAACAGGTCTTCGTCATCACCCGCGACGGGACGCGGGGAAAAAAGGGCCATATCGGCCAGATCCCGGAAATGCTCCAGCAGTCCGGTATTGTGCCCGACCTGACGATCGTCAACGGCTGCACCTTTCAGATGATGCGGATGTCCCAGATCACCAAGCCGCTGGGCTGGAAGACGATCGTCAACATGAACCCGATCATGATCGACGG
>JAFGRZ010000165.1 GCA_016934895.1 Candidatus Aminicenantota bacterium | reverse complement strand
TCGCTGAACGTATCATTTTCGACATCGTAAAGCCCGATCGTGTTTCTGCCCGTCGTACCATAGGCGATTGTCTTCCCGTCGGGTGACCAGACAGGCCCAATCTCGCGGGTTTCTTTTGTGGTTGTGATCTGTTTCAAGTTCGTTCCATCCGAGTTAATCACCCATAGATCTTCCTTGAAATAGTAAGTAAGCTTTTTCCCGTCCGGCGACCATCCCGGGTTGCCATGCCATCTGAGCGGTATTTTTTGGATCTTTTTGTAAGGGCCGGTTGCGCGGCCTGTTTCGGGAGATACCGGAACTACACACAGGGCGTCTCCGGAATAAAAGGCAGCCTTCGTCCCATCCGGCGACCACGTCGCCCCGGTGGCCTGGATCCCGGTTTCTCGGAAATCGATCAGCTCGAAGGGAGAAGACCCGTCCATGGGTACAACCGTGTTGTTAGATAAAAGGAATTTCCCGTTGGGGGATAGGTTGAGGCCGTTGGCGTAGATAATGATATCGCTTTCCCCGGTCAACGTTTTGACTTTCCTGAACGTGATCCCTGTTTCAGGATCCACAAGGGTGTCCCCACGGGTCTTGATGGTTGAAGTTGCCGGATTGGGTGCCTCCTGCATCGCATATCGCACCTGCGATATCATGAGCTCGGTGACCGGTGCGATGGTGCTGCCTGGGTGCTCGGCTACGAGATCTGCTAGAGTCTTCAGGGCGATGTCATACTTTCCCGCCCTGTAATAAGCCTGGCCGATACAGTATTGCGCATTCATGGCCATAAAGGTGTTGGGCCTCAGCTTGATGGCCTTTTCGTATTCCCGGACAGCTGATTCATAATCCCACCGCTTGAAAAGTTCGTTCCCCTTATCCAGGTGGCCTTCGGCCTGGCTCTCGACTTCGGCCAGAGCCTGGTTTTCGGCTCTCGCCAGGAGGCTGAGCCTCTCCCTGGCCAGACGAACGGTCTCTGTCTGGTCCGGAAATTTTTCGACGACCGTCCGGAACGCATCTGCGGCCTGTGTCCTGCCCAGTTTTTCATAGCAGATGCCGATGTGAAGGAGGGCCTTGGCGGCGATCTCGCGCTCGCCCGGGAACTTTGTGAGGATACCCTGGAAAAGGCTGATGGCGCCTTCCAGGTCGCCTGCGGCTTCCTTCTTCAAAAGGGCAGCTTCATAGAGGTCCTCGGCGGATTGCTGAGATGGAGTGGATTGCGAAACCGCGATAAGCGATAGAATGGATAGGCCCGCCAAGATCCCGAAAACTCTTTTTCCTCGGTTCATTCCTCACCTCCCTGCGGATCATTCACAGGGATAAAATAGGCATTTTTTTCTAGCGGCGGGTTAAGGCCGTGTTGCGCTTCATATAACTTTTGTTGGCTTCGCTTCATCCCAGGAATTTATACCCGACGCCGCGGATGTTGATGATATGCACGGGCCGCCCCGGATCATCCTCGATCTTCTTCCTCAGGTGGACGATGTGCGGATCGATGGTCCGATGAGCGACGACCACTTCATCACCCCAGGCCTCGTCGAGAATTTGATCCCGATTCACGACCTCGCCCCGGTGCTCGATGAAAAACTTGAGCAGCTTGAATTCAAGGGCCGTCAGGTGCAACCTCTTTCCGGCTTTTAGGACTTCGTGGCTCTTGAAACGGATCTCGACGTCGCCGAATGTGTAGCTTTCCCCGAGCGCCTCTTTCTGTTTTGTCCGCCTTAAGATCGCTTTGACCCGGGCGACGAGCTCCCGCGTGCCGATGGGTTTGACCACATAGTCGTCCGCGCCCAGCTCCAGCCCCACGACCTTGTCCATCTCCTCCGTCTTGGCGGCCGTGAGCATCAGGATGGGCGTCATTTTTCCCGATTCCCTGAGTTTTTTGCAGACTTCGAATCCGTTCAGCCCGGGAAGGAGGATATCCAGGACGATCAATTGAAAATCCTGGCTCATAGCTTGGCGCAGACCGTCCTTCCCGTCCGTTTCGGTTGAGACCTCGAAGCCCTCGAACTTGAGGTCGTCCTTGAGGCCCATGAGAATGGACCTGTCGTCCTCGATGATCAGAATCTTATCCATCCCTCTCTCCGTCTTTGGTTGGGCGCGGCCGGAGCGGAAGCCGGATCGTGACCTTGGTCCCTTTTCCCGATTCGCTTTGGAGGAGGATATCTCCTCCGTGGGCCTTGACGATGTGGTCGACCAGGGTCAGCCCGATGCCGCTTCCCTTGACGTTGCCTTCCATGGCCCGCTCGGACCGGTAGAATTTCTCGAAGATCTTCTGCTGCTCGCTCCGGCTGATGCCAATACCGTTGTCCTCGACCTCGAGCAGGATGCGGCGGGGGTCAGTCCGGAGCCGCAGGAAAATATGGGGATTTTCGCCCGAATACTTGACCGCGTTGTCGAGCAGATTGAAGAGAGCCCGCGAGAGGGCCTCCTTGTCGATGGACGTTCTCGGCGCGTTTTTGTCGATCTCCGTCTCCAGCTTGAATTCCTTGAGCGCCGCCTGCCGCCCGAACCGGGAAGCGACCTCTTCAACGAGAGCGACGATATCGGTTTCCTCCGTCCGGTATTCCTTCAGGCCGGATTCTATCTTGGAAAAGTCGAGGATGTTTTCGATGAGCCGGCCCAGACGCTCGCTTTCGCCGGTGATCGTCTCGTAATATTCCTGCTTTCTTTGGTCGTCCGGCACGCGTCCCCTCTGGAGAAGCTCGGACAGATAGCGGATGGACATAAGCGGGGTCCTGAATTCGTGGGAGACGGTGGAAACGAAATCCGACTTGAGCTTGGCCAGCTTCAATTCTTTGGCCGTACCCCTGATGGCCAGGAACCCACCGAGGAAGAGCGCCGCGACGACGATGAAAACGGAAAAGATATAGATGTTCCTTCGCAGTTGGAACTGTTTATTCGCCGCATCCGGGCCCATCTGATAGACATTGATCTTCCAGGGAGGGAAGTTCTCTTCGAATACCCCGGCGAAAGACAGGCGGGGAGGGGAGGAGCCCGCCGGCGAGATATCTTCTCCGGCGGCGAGATGGCCGTATTCATCCACGATCTGAATATGCCGGCCCTCTCGAAGTAAGGTTATTGCTCGATCTTGGGGAAGGAGCTGTTGCGCCAGCATTTCAGGGTTCAGGATCAGGCCGAAGGCCGTTTTTTCATCGAGCCAGGCATAAGAGACCAGCAGAAGGACGTCGGCGGAGAAGTCCGAGATGTGGAAGAAGTTGACGAGATCGATGCCGCTCTCCATCCTTTTTGCGCTGAGGCGGGGCGCGATTCTCAGCCTGACGTTCTCAAGGATTTTCTGCCGTGATAACCGCGCTTCTTGAAGCCGGCTGAGTTCAGCCCATTTCGATCTGAGATCCTTCGCCTTTTCCGAGGGATCCGCCTCTCCGGCTATCGTCTCGAAGCGTTCGGCGATGCTTCTCGTGTAATAATCGAACTGGTGACGTGTTAACGGCCACCGTGAATCGAGCAGGCCCCGGCGGAACTCCAGGAGGGCTGCGGCCGCTTCCTCCATCCGGCCGGCTTCGAGATGGATCGTCAAGATCTGATACCGGGCGACAACCTGCAGGGGAATGCCTTCCGCGGCTAGATCGGGCGGGCCTGTTTCCAGAATCTTCCGATAGGCCCCGATCGATTTTGGAATGTTTCCCATCTTCTCAAAGCAGCGTCCGACGCGGCTGAGGAGGAGAGCTTTCATGCCTTGGTCGGAGGTGCCGGCCATTAGTCTCTGATAAGAATCGACGGCCTCAGCGTAATTCTTTGTCCTGAACTCCGCGTTCTCGGCTTGCCTCCAGAGTTCATTCTTTTCTAGGTCCGCGGAAATTTCTTTGGCCCGCTTCTGCTCGCCGGGGAGAAGAAAGAGCGGTCTGACATGGGGATAAGAGATATTCCCGCTTTGGTCAGCCAGAAAAACCTCGGCGATCAGTTCTTCGCTTTCGACGATGGTTGTTAAGAGCGGGATCAATTCATCTGGTGCATCGACTGCCCGCCGACTCTCCAAAAGCTTTGCCGCTCTCTGTTCGACCTCAAGGATGAGTGTTTTTGCCTGACTGGAGACGGTGTCTGCGGACAGGCGCTGCTCTTCTTCGGTCTCTCTCTCTTTGAGCAGTTTTTCTCTTTCGGCTTCCCGGATGGCGAAGACGGCGAGGATAACGCTCAAAACGATCAGGGAACCGGCGAGAAGGATGACAGCCCGCCTTTGCCAAGTCAGGACAATCTTCATTTAAACCAACGGCTCAACCTCAGCGAGGTTTAGCTTTCAGAAAATTTCAATCCTCCAATCGCGAATTCTGTCCCACTCTCTGACTCAAGCTTATTATGGGGACATCCTCAAGTCAATGAGATGCCGGACTGAACCGCAACCGGGGATCATTTCACAGATATTATAACGGGGGCGTAACTCTAAACTGTTAAGCCACGGTTGCGATTGAGTTGAGAATCAAAATCCCCTCGCCCTCGATGGGAGAGGGTTGAGGGAGAGGGAGTACGGAAAGATCAAAGAGACGATCCCCCCCCCTTGATGGGGAGGGTTGAGGGAGAGGGTGAAAGAAATAGGGCCGTCCCCATTTTTTGGGGTGTTTTCCGATGGCTACTTTCGACCTTTAACGAGAGGAAGAAAATCTTCCATGAACCAGAATTCGATGTCCATTCCGATCTCGCCGGAGAAGGCGATCTTCCGGCCATCCGGGGACCAGTCGAGCGTGCCGGCATAAGCGTCGACATCTGTTTTCACTTCCTGAGGCTCGCCGCCTTCCGCCGGGACCATCCAGATCTTGCCTTTCGAGACGAAAGCGATTGTTTGTCCGTCCGGGGACCAGGACACATCATCGTGAGCGCGGATGTTCTGAACCCGGCAAACCTCCCGCGCTTCGCCGCCAGCGACCGGAACAACGTTCAAAGTGCCCTCTGAAGTGTCCTCTTTTTTGGAAAAAAAGGCGATCGTTTTCCCGTTTGGAGACCAGTCGAAACCGGCCTGTGTGACAAAATTCGATTCGGTCGTGATTTTTTGGGGATCGCCGCCTTCTGCCGGAATCTTGTATATTGTCGCGATACGTTTTTCATCGCCGACGATTTCCCTATCTAAATATGCAATCCACCTTCCGTCCGGCGACCAGCACGGATAACTCCCTCCGCTTGTGACCTTGATCTGCTTGGGTTCCCCTCTTTCTGTGGGAATAGCGTAAATATATGGTCCCGATTTCGCCGTTCCGGCCGAAAATACGATCGATTTTCCGTCCGGCGATAGGGAGTTCCCTGCTCCTGGATATATTGTGAAGAAACCTTTCTCATTACGGACGCGATCAAAACCGGTATGAACCCTCACCTCTCCTCCGTCACCAGGGACGGAACCCAAACCGCCGCCCTTCCATCTGAAAAAGATTCGCTCCCCGTCCGGCGACCAGCGTGGAATCCCGGCAAGGCCGCCGAGCGGGCTGACCTGGCTGGCCTTTCCACCGGATACAGGGACTGTGTAAACGTATTCATGATAGGGAGTTTCGAGGAGGAGCCCGATTTTATTGTCGGGCGTCCAGCCGGTTATAAAATCGCGGCTGAATTGAGGAAGTTCGATCTGAACGGGAGATGCAACGGGCGTGCCTTTTTCCGATAGGGAAACGATGCAGACCTCTGACCGGAAGTTGGGCCTAGGGACGATCCTGCCGAAGGCGATCATCCTGCCATCAGGAGACCAGGTTAGACTACTCCCGCTCAGGTTTTCGCGCAGATCGCCACTGACTTTAACGGGATCTTCTCCTTCGGCAGAAATCACCCATGCTTCGCTAAGGCGGGCGGGAGGATTATCTTGCCGGATGGGAGGTGTTATATATGCGATCTTCGTCCCGTCCGGCGAGAAACTCGGAGCCATTCCTCCGTCCTTGGTGACCTGCTTGATGTCGCCTGTATCGACTGCAGCAACGTAGATTTGCCCGCCTGAATCAAACGCAACTGTTTTTCCGTCGGGTGACATACTCAATTGGCGGGATGTGCCGCCTTCCGAGGCCACCCATTGGGGGACAGGTATTCTTTTAGGCTCTCCACCCGATGAAGGGATGACATCAATATATGCCCCTTCAGGCCTGAATTTGATGCGCGTCGCTCCGCCACGCAAATCACGCGAATAGGCCCGGCTGAAGGCGATCCATTTGCCATCGCCGGACCAAGATAGGCCGTTACCGAGAACATCCGCCGCTCCCGGCAATTCCCTCGGTTCACCGGCCAGGTCGGGATCGACCCTTCCCGGTATCGGGACGGTCCAGATAGCATCTCCCGAACCGAAGGCTAGGATTTTTCCGTCGGGAGAGAGACGGCTCCCACTCCATTGGGGAATATTGAACGGCGTCCGAATTTTTCGGAAGTTGGGTTTCGGGGAAGCCGGCACCGCGAGATTTGCCAGTTTGGCCAGTCTCTCCTTGGCCAAGGCCACCTCTTCTTTCTGCCCCGGATAGTCTGCGATGAGGCGCTGGTAGGCCTTCTGGGCTTCCTGGTTGCCCAGTTTTTCGTGGCACAATCCCATGTGGAACAAGGCCTTTGCGGCAATCGGACTGTTTTGGGGATATTTCTTGATGATTTCCTGAAAGATGGCGATCGCTTCTTCCAGCTTGCCCTCAACGTCCTCTTTGTATATTCCGGATTGATAAAGCTGCTCTGCGCTCTGCTGAATCGAGCCCGCCGCTACAAATGCCGCTACAGCGATCAAGACGGCACAAAAAAATATTTTCGACCTCATGACTCATTCCTCCTCATGTTTTTTCTCCATGAGGAAGATAAGCGAATCGCGCGCCGATCGCATGAAGGTTCCATTCCATTTATGTGAAGGTTTTGTGAACCATGATCAGGCCACAAATTTATATCCGACGCCCCTGACGCCAACGATGAACCTTGGATTTTGCGGGTCGTCCTCGACCTTTTTTCTCACGAGGGAGATATGTTTGTCGACGGTCCGGGGCTCGATGTAAACATTCTCGCCCCAGATCTCATCGAGGATTTTGTTCCGATGTACAACCTGGCCGCTGTTGGCGATGAGAAAATGGAGGAGAGCAAACTCGAGCGCGGTGAGGTCAATAGGGTTCCCTGCCTTTTTCGCCTCGTACTTCTTAAAGTCCACCTCGACATCGCCAAAACGAAAGACGTCGACTCCCTGCTGGGTTTGTTGGGCCCTCCTGAGGATAGCCTTAATGCGGGCAAGCAGCTCCCGGGGACTGAAGGGCTTGGTGACATAATCGTCGGCTCCCAGCTCCAACCCGAGCACCTTGTCGACCTCCTGGCTTTTGGCGGTCAATATCAGGATGGGAGTCGCAATCTTGTCCTGGCGCAATCGCTTGCAGACCTCAAACCCATCCATTTTCGGCAGCATGATGTCGAGGACGATGAGATCGAAGTTTCCGTCCTTGGCCATGGAGAGGCCCTGCAACCCGTCCTTGGCGCTTGAAACCTCATACCCCTCGAGCCTGAGGTTGTCCTCCAGGGGAAGGAGGATGCTTTCCTCGTCCTCGACGATCAATATCCTGGTTTTAGGCATCTTGCTGCTCCTCGTCTCGCGGAAGCGGGAGCCTGATGAAGAAGGCGCTGCCTTTTCCCGGCTCGCTTTCCGCATAGACAGTGCCGTCGTGGGCCTCGACGATTTCCTTGACCAAGGTCAGTCCGAGTCCACTTCCCTTGACCGTCCTGGTCAATTCATCGCCGCCTCTGAAAAAACGCTCAAACACCCTGTCCAAGTCTTCTTTCTTGATCCCGATTCCAAAATCCTTCACGGCGATCGTCAAGAACGCGCTTTCTTCAGAAGCACGGACAATGATCCTCCTGGATTCACCCGAATACTTGACGGCGTTATCGATCAGGTTGGTGACGACTTGTGCCAGGGCGACACGATCCGCCTTGATGCTGGGCAGGTCCTTTTTGATCTCGAGTTCGATGGAAAATCCTTCGTGGCGCACGCGGTCCTGGATGGATGTGACAATCTCTTTCAGGAGGGCGCCGATGTCTGTTTTTTCGAAGACGAATTCCTTGCGGCCCTCCTCGATCCGGGCCAGGTTGAGAATATTCTCGGTGAGCAGGGAAAGTCGTTCGCTCTGCTCCAACAGGACGTCATAGTACTCCCGGCGCCGCTCCTCGGACGGGACTCTCCCCGAATGGAGCATCTCCGCGAGCTGCCGGATTGAAGTCAGGGGGCTTTTGAATTCATGGGAGATCGTGGACACGAAGTCGGATTTCATTCTGGCCAACTCGAGCTCCCGGGAGACGGCCCGGACGGTCAGGATCAACCCGAAGACAAGAATGCCCGCGATGAGCAGGAACATGTAGAAATAAACCCCCTGGCGGGAGAGCAAAAAAGTGCTCAAGAGCCGGGGTGGCGGCTGATAGAATTCGAGGCTCCAGTCCGGGAAATTGGAAACAAAATTCGCCCTGACCGTGACCGTCCCTGTTGGAGAATTTTCCGAGGTCAGTATCGTGCTCCCATCTCTTGCCTTGACAGCCCAGGATGTCTCTTTGGAGGAGGCATATTGAAGGAGAGCGGGGCCGAGAATGTCACCTCTGAGCCGATCAGCGTCAAGAATGATCCCCCACACCCCGTTAGCCTCGTCGCTGCTCCGGTCGGTTTGTCTCAAGATCGAGACAAGATAGGATTGCCTGCCGATGTCCAGAGTCAGTCTTGATGCAGAAAGGCTGGGGTCATCTTCGGGGCCGGATATCTTCGCCTCCAGGTCGGCGGCCGCCTTTTCTTCGAAGGCGAGGGATCGCTCTGTCCTGTTCCTTTGTTCTTTTTCCTCCTCTTCAAGCCTTTGAAAATCGTTTTTGAACGACTGCAGATCCAAATCAGGGGGAGGATTGGAGATAATTCCATGGATGCAGTCTTTCACGCGTCCGGCGAACAATTCGAATTGCGCTTTCTCCAGGGTCCATTCCCGATGGACCAAGGATGTGTAGGCATCCATAAAGGATTCGAGGGCGCTCGAGTCGTCTTCGGTTTCCCGGCAAAGGGAGCCGAGCTCCAGCCGCGCCGCCAGTCCCAGCGGGAGGCCGTCCGAGATGGTCACCCGGCCGAAATCGGCGGCGATTTTCTTGTATGTCGATATCGCATCCTGGGGAAGCGCCGATTTCTTTTGCACCCTGGCGACGGCGTTGAGAAGCCGCCCTTTGCTGTCATCACCGGCGGACTGTTCGACCGCCTGTTCATAGGCCGCCAAGGCTTGAGGGTAATTCCGCTCTTGGAACTCCCATCGCTCGCCGGATTGGATCAGGGAGGCTATCGACGATGGCCGTTTTGGGGACGCGATCGAAGATCGCTGTCCGTCCCGGATATAGAGAAACCTGGCGGCCGGAAAGTGAACGGTGTCGGGCCCTTTTAACATGAACACCTGCTCCACCAGCGGATGTTCATCGATCAGGCTTGCCAGGCGCTTGGCCAGATCCTCGTCCGTCGCCCCCTGAGAATCCTTGACGGCCTCTGAACAAGCATGTTCGACGGCTCCGATCTTCTCATCCATCAGGCCGACTATCTGTTCCGTCATTCGTCGGTGTTCGTCGATCCGGGCTTTCTCGATCAGAGCCTGGTCATTCTGGACACCCCGAAACGCCAGGTATCCCAGGATCAAACTGGGCAGTCCGATGCCCAGCAGAAAGAGGAGAATGATCCTGGTGCGCTTCGGCAATCTGAGCATTATGAGTCGGGCGCTAGAGATGGCCTTTCATCCCGTGTTTGCATTTCAATTTTAAGGAAGCCGATAGGGAAAAACAACCCAAAGATTCCCTAAAGAGGAGAGACTCACTCATCATCGCGAGCATCCAATTGGTTTGCAGCGGTCTCGTCATGATCCGGGTCTTTCGGTAACGCGGGATTCTTCAACCTGAGCATACCCGACGGACGCTTGGAGTTGTTGAATCTAAGGAGACAATTATGTGAAGTTTCTGTGAATCGTTTAGAAGGTTTTCAAGTCGTTGGATCGACCGGCTCCAGAAAAGGAAAACGATGGAAATCCATGTCCCTGGTGTAGATTCTCTCGATTCCGTGTTCCCGCATCAAAATCGCCGTTTGCGCGTCGTAAAGAAGGTTGCCGCTTAATAACGGCAAGCTCTTGATGACTTCTGCGGCCACATCGGCATGCCGCTCGGCGGCGATGAGTATGCCCAGGGAAGGGGAGGCCAGAATGGCTTCAACAAATTTCCAGGCCTCGGTTATAGACCAGGGTTTGCGGAAAACCCTGGGATGGGTGATCACTCGCAAAAATTCATACAGGATTCCCCAGGTCACATACCAGACGGTCGATTGCTTGCGCCACTCTTCGATCAACTTGGAGCAGCGTTTGTGAAGATTAGAGTCCTCATCCGCTGCATAGACCAAAATATTAGTATCGACAACAAACATCAGCGGCCCTCCATGGCCTGGTAGAGGGCGTCACGGTCGGCGATATCCACCAGTGGTCCGCCGCTCTTGAATTTGGGGAGGGGAGGGATTTTTTGTGGAGCCTTGTCAGATCGGAATAATTGCCGCAGAGCAGATTCTACCAGCTCGGACATCGTACAACCCCGGCGGGCGGCCTCCTTTTTCAGAAGTGTCATCACGGAGCCGTCGATCTTCAAAGTTGTTTTTGCCTTCATACATATAACCATACTTATTGTATGGCTGTATGTCAAGAGCAATCGGTTTCCATTATGTCTGTCAAGTCGGCCAATTATTCATATATAGAGACGCAAAATTTCAGAGATTTTCTCAATATT
>JAFGRZ010000164.1 GCA_016934895.1 Candidatus Aminicenantota bacterium | reverse complement strand
GGGTCAGGGTGAATGGCGTGGCGGTCGGCCAAAAGATCGCCTTTTCATCGAGAGGATAGGTCATATCGAGGATCGTTTGGCCGGGACGTTGAGAAGCGCACCCGGCGAGCAGAATCAAGCCGCACGCCACCCAAAAAAGGATTTTGGCCGAAGCGAATTTCATGCGATCCTCCCTCCTTCCGGAGTATGCCGTTCAGCGGGTTCCGACCATCGCGTGCTCTCCTCCGGCCGAAAGCCCGCTATTTCGTCTTCATCGCCCGCCGGCTGAGCAGCTTCTCGACCTCGTCGATCTCCTTGGGCACGTCCTTGCTCAGGACCTCGCAGCCGTCTTTGGTAATGAGGACGGTGTCTTCGATGCGGATGCCGATATTCTTCTCGGGGTAATAGAACCCGGGCTCGATGGCGAAAACCATGCCTTCCTGTAGCTTTTCCGCCCTCGGCCCGACATCATGGGTGCACATGCCGACATAATGCCCGATCCCGCCCCGCTCTCCCCGCGGATCGAGCCCTTTCTTTTTCATGACCTCGGCGACATGTTTCTGGACATCCGCGCTGCTCACGCCCGGCCGGTAAGCTTCAATGCAGGCTTTCTCGATCTCGAGGGCGATCTCGTAAACTTCCCGTTGCTCCGGGCTGAACTTCCCCGAAACCGGCCAGGTCCGCGATATATCCATGCACATGTAGTCGAGCACTCCGCCGAAATCCATCAAAACGAGATCTCCGTCCTCCACTTGCCGGTCGTTCTTTTCGTAATGCAAGACGCAGCTATTGGGGCCCGAACCGACGATCGGCGGATAGGCGGCCCCTGTGGCTCCATGTTTCAGGACGGTCGCCATGGCCGCCGCTTCGATCTGGTACTCATATCCGCCGGGCCGGGTGGCCAGCATGGCCTGCTTAACCCCTTCGGCGGAGATGCGGCCGTTCCGCCTCAACACCTCGATTTCTTCAGCGCTTTTGATCACCCGCATGGCGTCGATGAACGGGACAATATCCCTGAATTCCACTCCCGGGAAACGCTCCCTGAGTTTGATGACGCGGTGGTTGTCGAGGGAAACCTGGTCGTTAAAGTGGAGACGGGAGCGGCGGGCCGTGAAGATCAGCGTTTCGTAGCGGGCGTTGTCGAGCGTGTCTCCCGGAGACAACCGGAGATACAGGGTCGAGCCGGCCCGGGCGAGCGTCCGGCCCAGGTATTCCTCGAAAAAACTGACGTTGTGGATTTCCGTGAATCCCGTTTTCTCCTTGGCCTGGGGATCCGTGAGCAGGTTCTGTCCCTCCATCATCGCCTCGCGCGGCGTCTGCTGGGGCACAAAGAGATAGGCGTGTTTCATCCGGGGAATCATGAGGAGGGCGGCTCCGCTGTCTTCGACGCCGGTCAGGTAATAGAAATCGTTGTCCTGATGGAAATGGGCTCCGGGAAGGGGCGACGTCGCGCCGAAGAGCACGATCAGTCCGTCCGCGGCCTTCTCCATGAGCGCGGCCCGGCGCCGCATGAATTCCTCTTTGGAATAGCCGGTCCGCTGACCGAAGGAGAGGGTGGGATGGATAAAGGCCGCTAAAACCAGAAAGAGCATGACTCCGTGCCATCGCTTTTTGTTCAAATAAGACCTCCTTCAGGTGTCGTTATTTGTCAGGGCGTAAGTTATTTTTTCTCCGTGTCTTCTGACTTTGTCCGGTATTTCTCGAACCAGGCTTTGAGATAGAGCTGCTGGAGAAGGCGATGCGAGGGGCGCCGCCAGCCGTGGTATTCCTCGGGCATGCGAACCAGGAGAGTGTCCTTTTTGAGCATCTTCAAGGCCCGGTAGTATTCCTCGCTTTGGCTGATCGGTGTGCGCAGGTCGGCCTCCCCTGTCATGACCATGGTCGGGGTGGTCACGTTGGCGACATAATGGAGAGGCGAACGTTCGGCGTACTCCAGGGGATCCTCCCAGGGGTATTTCTTGAACTGCCGGTACCACATATGGCCGTCCGTCGTCCCAACAAAGGAATGCCAGTTGATCACCGGCCGCATCGAGACAGCGGCGCGGAAACGGTCGGTGTGGCCGACGATCCAGGCGGTGAGCACTCCTCCGCCGCTCCCTCCGCAGACGAAAAGGTTCGCCTTGTCGATGAATCCCTTGGCGATGGCGGCGTCGACGCCGGCCATGAGGTCGTCGAAGTCCTTCCCGGGATAGGAATACTGGATGCCGTTGACGAAATCCTGGCCGTAGCCGGTGCTCCCCCTCGGGTTCGTATAAAGCACGGCATATCCGTTGGCCGCGAAGTTCTGCCATTCCCAGTTGAAGGCGACATTGTACATGGCCCAGGGCCCGCCGTGGATCCAGAGAAGCAGGGGGTATTTCTTCGCCGGGTCGAACTCGGCCGGTTTGATCAGCCAGCCCTGGATGTCCCAGCCGTCGCTCGACTTGTACCAGATCTCCTCAACCTCGCCCAGCTTGATGCCTCTGAGAAGATCCGCGTTGACATCGACAAGGGGCTTGAAGTCGGCCGGCTTGAGCAGGGAGAAAGCCGTCAGGGTCCCGGGTCGGTGGAACGTGGAGACGACGGCGGCCGCCTGGCCCGTCCTCGAAATGGACATACCGGAAATGTAATGAACGCCCGCGGTGATTTTCTTGGTTTTCCCGGCGAGGGAAACGAAGTGGAGGTTGGACTCTCCTCTTTCGGCCATCATATAGTAGACGCCAGTGCCGTCCGTTGCCCAGATGATGTTGGCGGGCGAGTTGGGCAGGTCGCCGCAGAGCATCTTCTTATTCCCCCCGTTCGCGTCCATTAAATAGAGGTTGGACAGATGGCTCGTATAATTCTTGTCGTCGTGACCGGTGTATGCGATCCACTTCCCGTCCGGCGAAACGACCGGCCGGTAATCGGGCCCCTTGCGGTCGGTCAGAGCGGTGACTTCGAGCGTTTCAAGGTCGACGGCATAGATCTCGGAGTCGTTCTCCTGATATTCGGGATCGGGCTTGCGGATGGCCGAGAAATAGATTTTCCGGCCGTCGGCCGACCATTCCGGTCCGCTGTGCGAAAAATCCCCGGAGGTCATCTGCCGGGGAGTCCCTCCCAGCTCGGCGTCGATCGTAAAAATATGGGAGTTTCCCTTGGGCAGAGGGCCTCGTCCGTCGCTCCTCCAGGAGAGGCGGTCGATCAGGATGGCGGGATCGGCCCACTTCGCCCCCTTGGGCCGGCGCGGAAGCTCGACTTTTAAAGCCGGCTTTTCGTCGGGAATGAATATGCTGAAAGCGAGTTTCATGCCGTCGGGGGACCACGCCACACCCGAAGGGGAATTCTCGACGCGGGTGAGTTGGGCGACCTCGCGGGTGTCCAGCCACATGACGTGGATCTGGGAGGTGCCGTCGCGGTCGGAAACGAAGGCGACCTTCCGGCCGTCCGGCGACCAGACCGGGGAGGAATCGCGCCAGTTGCCTCCGGTGAGCTCGCGGACACGTTTCCCCTCGATATCCGTGATCCAGAGGCTGGAGTTCGAACGGTCGTTGATTTTGTCGACCCAAACGCGGGTGAAGATGATATTCTGGCCGTCGGGAGATATGGCCGGGCTTCCCACCGACTCCATTTCCATATAGGTTTCGAGGCCCAAAAGCGGCGATGGTTTCTTGTCCTCCCCGCCGAGAGACAGTGCGAAACAAAAGACGATCGATAAAGCCAGCCCGGAAAACACGAATTTTTTCACTGTTTCCTCCTTTCGTCACCGGACGAGCCGGATGTGCGAAGCCATAAAGCGGCGGGAAAAGACCCCTCGGGTCCGCCGTTTCAGGCCGACAGCTCCGCCAGGCTAGCGAGAAACTCCCGGGTTTCCTCCGGGCTGATGTAATGGGCGAAACTCGCCCGGCAGATGCTGTCTTTCCCAAGATGCCTGTAAAATACGGCCGAATAGTGATTCCCGTCGGCCACCTGGATCCCGCGGCTCTTCCACAAGAACTTTTTAACCTCCGCAGGGCTTCGGCCCGTGACCTCAAGGGCGAAGGTCGGATCCCGGCGGCTGCGCTCGGCCGGATGGACGATGCCGTAACACTTGATTTTCTCGGGGTCGAGGGCGGCCAGGCCTTCCAAGATGATTCTGGAGAGCTCGCGTTCATAGGTGGAGATAGCCGCCATGGCCCTGCGGAACGCGGCCGGCCGGTCGTCTTTCGAGGGAGCGCCGGGCCCCACCTCGCCGGCGACCCAGAGCAGGTATTGGAGGGCCGCTCCGAGCGAGGCCAAGGCCGCATTGTTCAGGCTCCCCTGCTCAAATTTAAAGGGAGTCTCATTTCTGGCGGTTTCCACCCGAAAGGGGGCCAAACGGTCAAGAATGTCTTTTTTTCCCCAGAGAACACCCAGCACCGGTCCGAAGATTTTGTATCCGGAGACGGCCAGAAAATCGCAGTCCATGGCCTGGACATCGATCGGGCCGTGGAGGGCATGATGGACGGCGTCCACACAGACCAGACAGGATGGGGATTTTTTCCGGACCTCCGGAATGATCTCCTCGAGGGGAACGATTGTCCCCAGACCGTTGGAGGCCAGGGTCAAAGCCAGGAGCGCGGTTTTCGGATCGACCAGGGAAAGAAGATGGTCCGTGTCCAGCCGGCCGTCTTCCGTGACCCGGGCCCGGCGGACCTCCGCGCCCCACCATCTCCCCGCGATGGACTCCCAGGGCGAGACATTGGCCATGTGGTCGATGTCGGTGACGATCAGGTTGTTTCGCCCCCGGATGAGGCCGCGCATGGAGAGGGCCAGATTGACGAGAGCCTGCGAGGTGGACGAGTGAAAAGTGATTCCTTCCGGCTGTGGCGCGTTCAGAAAATCAGCGGCGATCCCGCGGATCTGCCAGTGGAAGTTCTTGGTCGCGATCTCTGCGGGATAAACCTCCCCGGGAAGCGAATTCAGCCAGGTCGCCGCTTCGTTCAAGGCCCGGGCGGCCGTGTCGACTGTCAGGGTGCCCGCTCCGGAATTGAGATGGATGCGTTTATTGCCGTGGACGTCTTTTTCGAGTTGAGGGAACCTTCGGCGGAAACGGGGGAGCACTTCTAAGAAGCGGGACAGGAGTTGAGGATCAGACATGAAAACAGTTATATATCATATCTCGGTGAAGACTGTCAAAAAAGAGGCTCGGGGTATTGGTTCGTCAGCCCGCTCGCGCCCCCAGCGAGGTCGCTCGCTCCAAACTCCTCCTTCGCTCTTCTCTCCTTCCG
>JAFGRZ010000163.1 GCA_016934895.1 Candidatus Aminicenantota bacterium | reverse complement strand
TCACCGGCCTCCCCGGTTATTTCTATGGGCCGACCGTCCTGGCCCGCGTCGACCACAGGATGAAGGTCATGACCGAGGAGACCTTCGGGCCGGTGCTCCCCGTCATGGCCTTCTCGGGTATCGAGGAGGCCATCGCCCTGGCCAACGACAGCCGCTACGGGCTGACCGCCTCCGTCTGGACGAGGGACAGGAAGCTGGCCGCCCGGGTGGCCGAACGCCTCGAGACGGGAAGCGTCACCGTGAACGACCACATGATGACCTTCAACGAGCCCAAGGCCATCTGGGGCGGCGTCAAGCAGACCGGCCGGGGCCGGACGCACGGCCCCTACGGGCTTCTCGAGCTCACCAACATCAAGTTCGTCAGCTCTGATTTTTCGAGAAAGCGAACGAAGATGTGGTGGTATCCCTACCGGCCGGAAAATATCCGGTTGATGAAGAATTCGCTGGAGCTTATGCACCACGGAACGTTCGGCCGGAGGCTGAAGTCGCTCTTATCACTCCTTCCGCAAATGGGGACCATCAGCTCGGCCACTCCTTTCCGCAGCCTCCTCAAGATCACATCCCGCCTTTTCCGCAGATCAATAAATTAAAGGGACACTAACCGGTATCCCCCGTCAATTATTCCTCAGTGCCGGAGCTTTTTGTTTTTTCTTAAATCTCCTCCCCCCTCTGAGACTGTGTCACAAAGGCCATTTGTCATTGCGAACGACCCTTGGGAGCGAAGCAATCTCCTTTCTTTTCAATGTATTATGAGATGGCTTCAATCGCTGCGCTCTTTCGCAATGACATTACGACACAGTCTCTCTGGGGGAGGATGAAAGAGAGGGGGGCAACCTTTCCGCCATCTTTGTTCGTATGTATAATAGAGAGAAAAAATGGAAAACGCCGCGCGCGCACGTGGCCAAGACAGATTCCTGGGAGGGTCGCTCATGGTCAAATTCTTGTTATGGCTCATCCTCTTGGTGCTCTGCTGGCCGCTCGCGCTGCTGGGTCTTCTCCTTTATCCCATTGTATGGCTTCTCTTGCTGCCGTTCCGGCTGCTCGGCATCACGGTCAACGCCGTCTTCGACCTTCTCAAGGCGATTATCACATTGCCGGCGCGGGTTCTCAGCGGCGGCCGGAAATAACAAACGTCTGCCTTTTCCGGCCTACAGTCACCCTCTCCCCGAATTATGGGGACAGAATTATGTCACCACAATTCGGGTCTGCCTTGACACCTCGTTCTCTGCTGTAGTAATCATTCCCTGCGCAAGGGTCCTTTCGTCTTCCCCCCTGAGGCGGAGAATGATCGGCCCCAGCTGTTTCGGGACGAGGTCCGAAATGAAGGAAATTTACGAAAAACTCGGGCTCTTTTATCTGGGCAAGTTAGTCGACCCGGGAACCCAGGCGGTCACTCCGGATTACCTTCTGTATGACTCGAAGGACCTGGTGACCCATGCCGTCTGCGTGGGCATGACGGGAAGCGGCAAGACCGGTCTTTGCGTCGGTCTCCTGGAAGAGGCGGCCATCGACAAGATCCCGGCCTTGATCGTCGACCCCAAGGGCGACCTGGGCAACCTGATGCTCCTCTTTCCCGAGCTCCGTCCCGAGGATTTCCGGCCCTGGATCAACGAGGACGAGGCCGCACAGAAAGGCCTCTCGCCCGATGATTATGCCCGCGCGCAGGCCGAGCTGTGGCGAAAAGGATTGGCCGACTGGGAGCAGGATGAAAGCCGCATCCGCTCTCTCCTGGAGGCGGCTGATATCACGATCTACACTCCCGGGAGCAACGCCGGGCTGCCGCTCTCCGTTCTCAAATCCTTCGACGCTCCTCCGCCCGGACTCGTGGAAGACTCCGACCTCTTCCGCCAGCGCATCTCCACGACCGTTTCCGGCCTCCTGGGTCTCCTTGGGATCCAGGCCGATCCGCTCCAGAGCCGCGAGCACATCTTGATCTCCAACCTCCTCGAGGCAGCCTGGAGCGCCGGCGAGAACCTTGATCTTCCCGTCCTCATCCAAAGGGTCCAGTCGCCCCCGCTCAAGCGGGTGGGTGTTTTCGAGCTGGAGGCTTTCTATCCCGCCATGGAAAGGAGCCGGTTGGCGGTGATGCTCAATAACATCCTGGCCGCTCCCGGATTCACTTCCTGGCTGGAAGGCGATCCCCTGGAGATGGACACCCTGCTCTATACTCCCGCCGGAAAACCCCGTCTGAGCATCCTGTCCATCGCCCATCTCTCGGATGCGGAACGGATGTTCTTCGTCACCCTGCTTCTCAACCAGCTCCTCGGCTGGATGAGGCGTCAGCCGGGCACTTCCAGCCTGCGCGCGCTCTTTTACATGGATGAGATCTTCGGCTTTTTCCCCCCGGTCGCCGAACCGCCCTCCAAGCGCCCCCTACTGACTCTCCTCAAGCAGGCCCGGGCGTTCGGCCTGGGGCTTGTGCTCACGACCCAGAATCCGGTCGACCTGGATTACAAGGGCCTGGCCAATACGGGGACCTGGTTCATCGGGCGGCTGCAGACAGAGAACGACAAGAAACGCCTTCTCGAAGGCCTGGCCGGAGTCGGCGGAAACATCGACCTCAACGAGGTCTCCCACCGGATCAGCGGGCTCAAGAAACGGGTCTTCCTGATGCACAATGTCCACGAAGACAGGCCCGTGCTCATGAATACCCGCTGGGCGATGTCCTACCTCCGGGGCCCCATGACCCGCCAGCAGATCAAGCGGGTCATGGAGGGCAAGAAGAGCGAGGTCGCGCCGGCTGCGCCCGGTGTCGAGCCGCTCCCCACCGCCTCTTCCCGGACGGCGTTCGCGACAGCCGCTTCGATCGGGGTGAGACCGCCCCTTCCTCCTGGATCCAGGGAGTTGTTCGCCCCGGTCGCCGGGCGGCCGGCGGCTCCGGGGAAGCTGGTCTACCATCCCTCGATCGCCGCTCTGGCCCAGGCGGCGATCTTCGACAACCGGCTGGGCCTTTCGATCACCGACTCGGTCGGTCATTATCTTGAACTCGGCGAGGAGACGATCGGCCTGCTCTGGGATCGAGCGGAGCCTTTGCCGCTTAAAGCCGACGAGATGGCCAAAAATCCCGAAGGGGGAGCGGCTTTCCTATCGCTTCCCGGCTGGACCGGTCAACTCCTCAAATCGGCGGGGGCCGGCTACCTCGATTTCGCGGCCCGGACGGTGCAGGTGAACCTCTGGAAAAGCCGGATGTTCGATGAGGTTTCCCGGCCCGGCGAACCGGAGAAGGACTTCCGGCTCCGCCTCGGCCAGCGGGTCCGGGAGAAACGGGACGCCGAACTCGAAAAGATGAGACGAAAGTATGCGTCCAAATTCGCGACGCTCGAAAGGCAGCGCCTGACCGCCCGGCAGCGGCTCGAGCGGGAACAAGAACAGTATAAAGGTCAAATGACCCATACCGCCATTTCCGTGGGCGCGACCATTCTTGGGTCCATCCTGGGCCGGAAGGCCTCCCAGGTCGGGCGGGCCACGACGAGCGCCCGGAGCGCCAGCCGCGCCTACTACGAGAAGATGGATATCCAAAGAGCCCGGCAGCAGCTCGAGGCGGCCGAGCAACGGCTCGCCGACCTCGAAAAACAGGTGGAGACCGAAGCCGCCCGGATCACCGACGCCCTGGACCCGGACGCGGAGGTTCTCCAACCGCTGACGCTCCGGCCGAAAAAAAAGGATATCGCGACCGTCTGGTCCGGATTGCTCTGGCTCCCGCACTGGCATCTTGATGATGGCCGGGTGGAGCCGGGCTTCCGCAGCGTCCAATCGTAAATACTTACTTGGAGGAGGGAGTCTTATGTTTAAAGAATTCAAAGAGTTCGCCATGCGCGGGAATGTCGTCGACATGGCCGTGGGCATCATCATCGGCGTGGCCTTCGGCGCCATCGTCGGTTCGTTCGTAGCCGACATCATCATGCCGCCCATCGGACTGCTGCTGGGGAATGCCGATTTTGCCAATCTTTTTGTCGTCCTCAAAGAAGGGACGGCCGTGGGACCCTATGCTTCCCTGGCCGCCGCCAAGGAAGCCGGCGCGGTGACGCTCAACCTCGGCGTATTCATCAATACCATCATCAATTTCCTGATCGTCGCCCTGGCCGTTTTCCTGGTCATCCGGTGGCTCAACCGGATGAAGAAAAAGGCCGAGGAGCCGGCCGCGGCGCCGACCACCAAGGAATGTCCGTTCTGCTTCACCGCCATCCCGATCAAGGCGGTCCGCTGCCC
>JAFGRZ010000004.1 GCA_016934895.1 Candidatus Aminicenantota bacterium | reverse complement strand
GACGCGGCCGGCCGCGGAGGCACATTCAGCACCGGGGAGATGTATCAGCACGCCATCGCCACCCTGGCGCTGATCGAAGCTCTCGTGGATCTCGAGGACGAAACCCTGGAACCCATCGTCCGGGAAACGGTCCAGTTGATCCTCCGCGCTCAAAATACCGAGCACAAACCGGAGACGCTCGGCGGGCCCATCCAAACCGACAACCGCCATTATGGAGGATGGCGCTACGGACCGGGCAGCGCGGACTCCGACCTTTCGGTGACAGGCTGGCAGGTCCTCGCCCTCAAGGCGGCCGTGAACGCGGGCTTCTCCGTCCCTGAATATGTCTTTCCGGCGGCGGCCGGTTTTGTCCGGTCTCTCCAAGGGAAAAACGACGGATCCTTCAGGTACAATTCTCCCGGCGACTCCGGCTCGTCCTGCGCCCGGGCCGGGATGGGCGCGCTTTCCCTTCAACTTTGCGGAAATCCCCAGGAGCCGATGATCCCACCCGCCATCCGTTTCATGCAGGACCACGCTCCCCGGTGGAATGTCGAAGAGCCGGGCGACGGCTATCCTTTCTATTACTGGTATTACGGGACACGCGTCATGTACCTGGCCGGCGGCGACGACTGGCGCATCTGGAAGGACTGGATGTGCCGTTTTCTCGTGGACCATCAGAATGAGGACGGCAGCTGGGACGGCGCCCAAAACGAGGAGAGGCTGGGTGTCTATAGAGTCGCCCTCGGCGCTCTGATGTTGGAGTTCTGTTGCGGTCATGTTCCAATCTATATGTCGCCGGTGAAACGGCTCGGGTCGGGGACGGTCAAAGTGGAATTTGAAGAAGGAGCGGAGAAAGAGGCGGGCAAATATGTCGAGATCATCATGGATGCGTCAAACTCCATGTGGGGACAGATCGCCGGTGAAGCCAAGATCACCATCGCCCGCAAGGCCCTGACCCAGATCATCAACGGGCTGCCGGAGACGATGAATGTCGGTTTGCGCGTTTACGGCCATAGGTACGGGCTGAACGATCCCAAGGCCTGCACCGACACCGAACTCCTCGTCCCCATCGGGCCATTGGAAAAAGCCCCGCTCGTCGACACAGTCAACAAGATCCAGATCAAAGGCAAAACTCCGCTGGTTCACTCCGTTTTGGAAGCGATCAAGGACTTCGCGAAGATCCCCAACGGATCGGTGATCCTCGTCACGGACGGAATTGAGAGCTGCAACGGCGACATCATGTCCATCGCACCGGCCATTAAGGCCGCGGGTCTTGAGCTCAAGGTCCACATCGTCGGGTTCGATATCAAAGAGAGGGAGTCGCGCGAGCAGCTCGAAGCCATCGCCAAGTCGACCGAGGGCCGCTATCTGGATGCCAAGAACGCCGGGGAGCTTCTCTCCGCCTTGCAGCAAACCCTTCAGGTCGAGTATGTCGTTTTGAACGAGAAGGGCGAAGTGGCCGGCCGGGGGATCGTCGGCGGAGAGGAGGTTAAGCTCAAGGAGGGCACCTACACTCTCCGCGTCCTCCTCTCCCCCCGGCCTCTGGAAACGAAGATCGCGGTCAAGCCGGACGGTCGCTCGGTCTGGGTCCTGAAAAAGGAGGCGGGAACCTGGAAGCTCGGCGGCTAGCCAGGTCGGAAGGTCAATCCCTACTGAGCGCTGCGGCGTACGGGAACCAGGAGGCGTGGAGAAGCCACTGCTCCGCCCAGCGCCGGCGCGGCGATCACCATTCCCGCGCCTCCAATTATGGAATAACGAAGGTGGATTTTCGGAAAAAAGACAGGAAAACATGGGGAGGAAAAGATGGCCGGAAAAACTGCAGAATTCTGACGGAATAAGAACGCCGCCGCTCTCAGGCGTTCGGTCTTCGCTTCCGGTAGAGCTTGGCATCCACCGCGGCAACCATGGCGGCTTCGTTCTCAGCGCCCGAGCCGAGGAAGTCGCATATCTTCCGGATCTCGGTTATCGGATCGGCGACGATCCGGTTGTAATTCACGAACAGGACGTCGACGTCCTCCCTGCCGGTGATCAGGCTTTTGATCATGTCGTTCAGCTTGATGAAGCTGGCCTTGGTCTCCTCGCGGTTCTGGTCCTGGAGCTTGGCCATCTTCTCCATCGAATCGAGGACCTCTTCAATGTTGCGCTCGGTGTAAATGATACGGTACTTTCCGGGCGGGAGGAATTTCAGCCCAAAGGCCGTGATCTTGATGAACCTTCCGCGGTGGTCCGCGAGTGGAAAGGTTCCGTTCATCAGCCGGCTGATGATCTTCCCGCTTTCAAGCTCGTAATAGCCGCGCGGATTGTTATCGTCCGGCGGCCGCGAGGCCGTGTCGAAGGCCATCGGCAATCCGCCGGCCTCCAGGATCTGCATGAGAAGAGATGTTCCCGACCGTTCAATGCCCGAGGCGATATAGTTGATGGTGTTGTCCAGTTTCATAGCGCCCCATATATTATTGTATGCCCCTCACAAATTCAAGCATGGCGAGGGGCCGCGGCATCGAAACCACGCCCGTTTTTTCCATGGAGGATTCGGCGGCCTGGGCAAATTCAATCCTGGAATCGACGTCCGCTTGTGCCGCACCTTAAAAAGCCGCTCTTTTACCGGCGTTGACAAGGCCTCTCCCCGCCTTTAGAATGGAGTCGTGAAAGGTTGGTCCCGAGTCATGGCCGGCAAGTCAAACAGCTTCCGGTCACAGACGATCACTTACATCAACCATTTTTCCGGTCTGTGATCCCTCTGCGGTCCCCGCTCCTGATGTCCTTTCAGACAATTCCGCAAAGGAGAATACCATGAAATTCACCATATTGGGCGCCGGCCTGGTCGGCGGACCGATGGCCAAAGACCTGGCCGCCGACAAGGGAACGCACGTCCTGGCGGTCGACGCCGATCCTCAGGCTCTGGCCAGACTCCGGACTGTCCGTCGTCTCAGGACCCTTCGGGCCGACCTTTCCGACCCGGCGGCTGTCGAACGGGCCGTCCAGGGAGCGGACGTCGTCATCAGCGCCGTCCCCGGCTTCCTGGGTTTTCAGACTCTCGACGCCATTCTGAAAGCGGGGAAGAATGTGGTCGATATCGCCTTCTTCCCGGAGGACCCGTTTTCGCTCGACCGGCTGGCCGGGAGGAAAGGGTTGATCGCCATCGTGGATTGCGGCGTGGCTCCCGGGATGAGCAGCATCCTCGCCGCCCACGCTCTCAGCCAATTTGACAAAACCAAGAGCATAACGATCTACGTCGGCGGACTGCCCGAAGTCCGCGAATGGCCCTATGAATACAAAGCCGTTTTTTCGCCCCTCGATGTCATCGAAGAATACGTCCGGCCGGCCCGCTACGTCGAGAACGGCCGGATGGTCGTCCGGCCGGCCCTTTCCGACCCCGAGTTCCTGAATATCCCCGGCATCGGGACGCTCGAAGCCTTCAACACCGACGGCCTGCGAACCATGGCGAAAACTCTCGATGTGCCCAACATGAAGGAGAAAACACTCCGTTACCCGGGCCATATCGAGAAGATGGCGGTGCTGCGGGAGACGGGCTTTTTCGATACCGAGGAGGTCGACGCCAAGGGGTTGAGGATCCGGCCGATCGACTTCACGGCCGCCCTCCTCTTCCCCAAATGGAAGCTTCATCCAGGAGAGGCCGACATCACCGTGATGAAGATCATCATCGAGGGAACGAGGGAAAGGAAACCCGTGCGCATCACCTATGATCTCTTGGACCGCTATGATGAGCGGACCGGAGTCCATTCCATGGCCAGGACGACGGGCTATACGGCGACACTCGCGGCCCGAATGATCGCCCGGGGTCTTTACCGCCGGAAAGGGATCTCTGCGCCCGAGCACATCGGCCTGGAAAAGCGGTGCGTCAAGTACATGCGCGAAGGGCTGGCCGAGCGCGGAGTCGTTTACAGGGAGACCGTCGAGTCGGCTCAGTCGTCATAAAGGCCCTTCATCCTTCTTCGACCTGATTCGGTCGAGGAGGGTTTTATATTCTTCGGCGCTCCGGAGCGCATCAAGATCCCGGTCATTCTCGAGGAACTCGAGGTCGGCAAAACCTTTATCCACCGCCAGCCGAAGGTTCTTCAGCGCGTCCTTTGTCTTTCCCCAAAGGGTGTACGCGACGGCGAGATTGTAGTGCTCGCCCGGATTCATCGGATGCCCGATGCTCGACTTGACCGCCAGTTCGAAACACACGACCGCCAAGGGGAAGTCGCCGGATTCGCGCGCCCGAAAGCCGCGTTGATCGGCCAGGATGGCGATCTGGGACAAAATCCGCTTGGCCATCTCGCTCCGGAAAACATCCTTCGTCTGGATGGAATCGGAAATCAACGCGTCGATGCCCAGGGCCCGCTCGATGTCCTTGAGCCGGATGGCCGCTTGGCCGGACACGAGATGATCGAAGTTGGCGAAGACCTGGAGGGTCCGCGGCTGGAGGACGAGTTCCCTTTCCTCGGCCGCCCGTTTTTCTTTCTCCATCCTCTGATATTCAGGCTGGTCCTTGATCTCCAGGACGTGTTTTTCCACTTCCGATACATCCCTCAGATCCCTGAAGTCCGAGGCGATACTCTCGAGTTCATGGTGGCCTAGGACCAGGCGTCCGGCTGCCTCCAGCCTCTGAGCCTCCTTCAGCCTTTCCTGGTAATTCGCTTCGATGAACGCGGCATCCTTGGACCTGAGACCGCTCTTCATGGCGATGAGCTCCAGCCATTCGACAGCCCCGGTCAGAAGCTCTTCGGACGGCCATTGGTGCCACCCGTCGAAGTGGATGATGCGGTGGGTCACGCCGGCTTCTGTGAACGGCTCTTTGAGCCGGGCCATGTCCGCGTACCGGAAATCGAGATTTCCGATAATCCCGCAATAGGCCGCGGGCCTGACCCAATGGGGCTCGTGCCGAGAGGGAAGGCCCGCTCCGCAGGAGATGATCCCGGCCACTTTCGTCTCGACAAGATAGGGGAAAAGCACGGCCACCTCCGCTCCCCCCGAGAAACCTGCCGCATAGATGCGTTCCGGGTGGATGGAAAAACGCTCACGGACATCCGCCCAGACGGCCTTGGCGGCCTGTTGGGACGGTTCCACAGGGCCGTTCTTCGAATCCAGGGATCCGGCGACGATATAGCCAACCGATTCGGCCGCGCTCTGAAGGAGTTCCACCGGCCGCCGTCCCTGGGCCCTGGGATCAAAGCAGATGATCACCGGCCATTCTTTCTCGACCGTATAGGCGGAAGGGAGATAGAGAGCGTAGCTGAACGCGCTGTTCTTGGCGCAAACCACCTTATCAACGATCTGGCCAATGGGGAATTCCCGGCCCCCACGGACCTCCTGAGTTTTTAGGGAAAGGCCGGCGAGGAGTCCCGTCAGGACCAACAACGCCCTCCGGCCAGGTCGCATTATCCGCCTCCGTCCATCCATTATTTTCTTTTTTTTAGGTCGGATTGTAAACTGTCTCCCAACGCACCGGCCGCTGAAGAAGTGCGGAAACCAATCGGCTGCCGCCGTTTTTCCTGAGAATTGAGCTTAATGCCGCTTTCCGATACAATGTTCCCGGCCGGAGGGCTGTGAACGGATGCCATGAGGGGCGCGCCATGATCTGCCGCAAATGCCAGACGCGCAACCCGGATTCCTCGGTGTATTGTCTGGGATGCGGGGCTCCCCTGCTTCGAAGGATGAGGCCGAAGAGGGCGCAGATCCTCTGGCTCCCGTTTCTGGCGGGGGCGGCCGTACTCCTGATTCTTGCCGGCCTGCTTTATCTATTCGTTCTCAGGCCGGAGAGCACGGACAGGACCGTGGACGCGGGACCGCCCCCCGCAATGGCGTCCGCTACCGCTCCATCAGAGACCGGACGGATTGCCTGGATCGTCGGCGAAGCCGCTGTCTACGATGCTTACGATGAGGAAGTCTCCCTCTGGGGGGCCGCCCTAGTCGACGACGGGTGGATGGCCCTGCCGGCGGCGGCCATTCTCGGAGGTAATACGATCTACTTCCAGGGCGGCGAGATGGCAGAGGTCCGTCTCGAGCGGGCGATCTGGTCGCCCGGAGAGCCCGTCGCCCTGTGGAGGGTTGAACCGGATTCCGGCTCCGACCGGCTGAGACTCGCGACTTGGATGCCTATGGAAACTCTCTCCTGGAGGCCGCTCGGCCCGGCCCAGACCGTCGTACAGGTGGATGTCTTCGATCGAGAAAGGAGGGGATCATTCGTCTGTTTTCCCCTGCCGGGAGAGATTCAACAACCGGGTGTGCTGATACAGGACGACCGGATTGTCGGCTGGACTTTCGGCAACGGTTTCGACAGAGGATACCTGTGGGCCCGGTCAGCGGAGGGCATTCTTGAGCCGAATACAGAATTCAATCAATTCGCCGCTTATATGTCCGTCAGTCGAGAAAGCCAGTTCCAGCGGGCCTGGTCCGCCAAAGGAATCGAGCCGGCGCTCCGAAGGCTCGAGATGTTCGCTCATGGCTTTCTCAAATCCCAGGCCCTGGACAGCGGAGATTCTCCCGCCGCGATCCGGGTGGAAGGCGTTATCGCGGAAATGCACGCTCTGGCCTCCGAGCTCATCAGGGAAGGCCGGGCGGACGCGGTGGTTCGCATACTGAACATGCCGGTTCTCCTTGAAAGCGCGGACCCGCTCCTTGTCCGGGATGCCACTCTCGCCATGGTCAAAGCCAAGGACCACAACCGGGGAATTCAATATCTGGAGGCCGTCAAGGAGGAATTCACCAAGGCCCCGGGCCTGAGCCTCTCCGGGCTCGAATCGTTTCACGCTCAACTCTACAAGGATTGGCTGAGAAAGATCATCTCAGAGGGCGGATATTTCAGCGCCATGTCGGCCTTCGAGGAGGCCAGAAAAGCGTTTCCCGACGACCCGGAGATCCAGCTCCTGGGTGTGGAAGCGGCGATGGCTGAGGGGGACAATGTCCGAGCTCAGGAAATCCTCCAAGCCCGGGGTTACCCGGCTTTCTTGAAGGACCGCGTTTCCAATCTTGAAAATGAACTCAAGGCCAAACGGGAAGAACGCGAAGCCCTGACCATACGCTTCAACCCCGGCGAGGAGCATATCCCGGTTTATGCCGAGGTCAACGGCCGGCATCGGCTGAAGTTCATCGTCGACACAGGTGCCCAGAAATGCACGATCCCCTCGTCCGCCTTAGAACGCCTGGGGATCGAGATCGACGACCAAACCACCGTCAGTCTTGTTAGCGGTGTCGGAGGAATCGGCCTCACCTATGAGGTGACCCTCGAATCGGTCGCACTCAACGGCTGGAGTGTTAAGAACGTTAAGGCCGTGATTGTCGATCTGTCATTCGATCCCGATTGCGGACTTCTCGGGCTCAACTTCCTCGATCAATTCCGTTACGAAATCGATAGGCAAGAGGGGATCCTACGCTTGAGCCGGAGATAGGCCCGTTTGAAGCGGGCATCCATCGTCACCGGCTTTGAAGATCGTCCCGGCGCATTCTTAAGCCCGTCCTTGACTTCCTCTGGTCCGGGACCTATGCTCCCGCAGGATGGCAGGACGGGATAAAAGATCTGGAATGCTCACGCAAACAACACCGTCGACCACACCAAGCCGCCGTCGAGAACTGCGGCGGGGGTTTCCACTTGTCAAGGAACGGGACAGCCGCTCGCTCGAGGCGGAGCACGCCTATCTTCAGGAAGTCAACAGCCGGCCCTCCGCGCTCCGACGCTGGCGCGGCTATTGGAAGCTGACCGGCCCGGGCTGGCTCCAGAGCGCCATCACGCTGGGCGCCGGGTCGGCGGGTTCGGTCATTATGGCCGGATCCGCCTTTGGCTATAAGCTTCTCTGGGTCAGCCCCTTGGCGATGCTTCTCGGAGTCGCCGTCTTCGCTTCGATCGGGCGGCAGACACTTCTGACGCAGGCCCGTCCGTATGACGTCTTCTGGAAGCGTTTGCACCCCGCCTTGGCCCTTTTCTGGGGGCTCAACGTCCTGCTGGCTTCGATCGTCTGGCAGTTTCCACAGTACGCGCTCGGCACGGCGGTCATCCAAGACATGCTCTCCGTCGCCGGTTTCTCCCTCCCCCGTCTTCCAATCGCCATCGCTCTCCTCGCCGTCTCGACGGCCGTGTGCTGGAGTTACGGACGGGGAAGCCGCCGGGCCCTGCGGGCTTTTGAGCGCAGCCTGAAATACATGCTTTTCTTCATGATCGGCGCTTTTTTCCTGGTCGTCGTCAAAACGGGGATCGATCTTGGAGAGCTCGTCAAAGGGTTCTTCGGATTCCATGTCCCGGAATCGAAGGAGGGGGTGGCCATCGTTCTCGGCCAGCTGGGCGCCGCCGTCGGCGTGAACATGACATTTTTGTTCCCCTATACGCTCCTCGCGCGCGGCTGGGGAAGGGACCATCTGCGTCTGAAAAATTTCGATCTGGGCGTCTCCATGTTTTTGCCGTTCGTCCTGGCGACAAGCTTCGTCACCATCGCCTGCGCCAACACTCTTCATGTCCACGGGATCCAGGTCCGCGGAGCCGTGGACGCCGCTCATGCCCTCGAGCCGCTCGTCGGGCTGACCTTCGGCCGGGTCGTATTCTCGCTGGGCGTCGCCGGCATGTGCTTCACCACCATGGTCTTGGAAATGCTTCTCTGCGGGTTCGTCCTCAGCGAGATGTTCGGCTTCGAGCTCCACGGCAAAGCTTACAAGGCATCGACGATGCTGGCCAATGTCGGGGTTTTGGGCGCTTTCGCCTCACTCCCCTTCTGGGTCCCGGTGGCCACCTCATCTCTCAACCTGATCATGATGCCTGTGGCCTACCTGGGCTTTTTCCTCCTTCACAACATGAAAAGCTATCTGGGGAAGGATATCGTCCGCGGGCCCAAGGCGGCGGTGTGGAACGCTTTGTTCGTGTTGGCCATCCTGGTTGTCGCCGCCGGCGCCGTGGCTAAAATTTTATCTCTCTTTTAGAGGTG
>JAFGRZ010000162.1 GCA_016934895.1 Candidatus Aminicenantota bacterium | reverse complement strand
TGGGATCAGCCGCCATCGGCCTCGCTCCCGTTCGGGTTTTTAACGCCGTTCGCTCAACGCTCTTCTCGGCGCTGCGGAACTCCGCACGTTCGATTCACTCCCCAATCCCAGTCTCTTGGCTGCTTTCGCCTGGCCGCAAGTTCTCACCGTGCTCAAACAGTCCTCGCGCCCGCCGGAGCGGGTGCCCTCGAAGAGCCTCTCGCGAAGGCTAAACCCTCAACTGTCGCTGCGGCCGATGGCGGCTGATCCCCTCTCAGGGCTTGATATTAACCACACTATTCGCCCAATCAGAGGAACCTCCTCTTGGACTTGGCCTTTCAGCGCTTGAAAAAAAAGCGCAATGACATATGATAAACGCCGACCCCGGGGAAACGGGATTATCGCTGAGGGATTGAACTTTGTTCATTGAATCTCCGTAAAAAGAGGTGGTGACCATGGCATCTGATTTCCATTCTTTGCGAAAGCCCTTCCGGACCGCTTTCCTTGTCAACGCCTCCCTGATCGCCGGGCTGTTCCTGTACGCCCTCATCGTCGAACTCATCAAATCCCAACTCAAGCCGTTCATGGGTTTTCTCCCGGAATTCCATCTTCAACCGCTTCGCTATGTTTTCTACGCGGCGGCGATCGCAGCGGTCCTGGTTGTGCGCGGCGTGGCCAGGTCGCTGACCCGGCCGTTTTCGGGGGAAGACATGGCCGGATTCGGCGGGCGCTTGAGCCGGGGAGCGATCGTAACGGCGGCCCTGGCCGAGCTTCCGGCCGTGTTCGGATTGGCCCTCTTTTTCCTGACCGGCTCCTCTCGGGATTTCTACTCGCTCTTGTTGGTCTCCCTTATTCTCGAATTCATCTATTTTCCCCGTTTCAAGGTCTGGCAAGATCTGGTCAAAGAAACGTTCCCCCAGGAAAAGCTCTAGTGGGGCGTCTCGCGAAGGACTTGACCTGGAACCAACGCGAAACGGAGCGGCGAGGAGGGAGCTTGACACCCCCCTGGAACGGGCCCGGATCCATGAAGGACTTCGGAAAGAGATTGTCAAGACAGGACGCTCGGAGGGTAAAATGAAAAAGAAAAAAATCTGCACGTGGGCCTTTGGCCTTGTCCTTCTCACCTTGTCTTATCTCCCGGCGGCCCAGGAAATGCCGCCCAGCCGGGAAATCCCGGCGACCCAAGAAACCCCATCGGCGGAGAAGGGGAGCTCTCTTCGTTATGAGATCTGGGTCGAGCTCGACGACGCCGGCAAGAGGCTCGCCGGTCGCGAGGAGATCATCTGGCGCAACGAGACGGGAGACGATATCCCCGATATATGGTTTCATCTCTACTGGAATGCGTTCAAGAACGAAAAGAGCGCCATGCTGGAGGAGTCCCGGGCGGAAGGCACGCTGGGGATGAGAGCCGAGAAAGGCGGCTGGGGTTGGATCGATATCACCCGCATCACTCTGGCCGACGGCACCGACCTCAAGCCGACCCTCGAGTTCATGATCCCCGACGAGCCCGCCCACCCCGAGGACCAGACGGTCGCCCGGGTGACCTTCCCGGCCCCGGTCAAGCCAGGAGAAAAGGTTCATCTCGGGCTCGAGTTCGAATCGAAGATCCCCCGGACGGTCGCCCGCTCGGGGTATTACCGAAACTCCTACTTCATCGCCCAGTGGTTCCCCAAGCCCGGCGTCTATGAAGAAGGCCGGGGATGGAATTGTCATCAGTATCATCTCAACAGCGAATTCTTCGCCGATTTCGCCGACTTCATCGTCCATATCACCGTTCCCGCCTCCTTTGTCGTCGGCGCCTCAGGAAAACAGAAAAGCGCCGTCTCCGCGCCGGACGGAAAAACGGTGACCTATCGATTCGAACAGCCGCGCATCCATGACTTCGCCTGGACGGCCGACCCGGAATTCATCAAGGTGGAGAGGGACTTCATCGCCTCCCGGGAAGTCGCCGATGAGGAATATGCCGAGCTCGCGAAGGCGCTCGATCTGACGATTGAGGAGTTGACGCTTCCCGACGTCAAAATGATCCTCCTCATCAAACCGGAACACCGCAGGCAAACGGAGCGTCATTTCAAGGCGTTGCGCATGGCCTTGAAGTATTATGGGCTCTGGTTCGGGCCCTATCCCTACGAGACCGTGACCATGGTCGATCCTCCCTTCCGGACGGGGAGCGGCGGGATGGAATACCCCACACTGTTCACGGCCGGGACGGGGGTGATCACGGATAAGAAGGTCCATTCCCCCGAAGGGGTCATCATCCACGAGTTCGGCCATGGCTATTGGTATGGCCTGGTCGCCAGCAACGAGTTCGAGGAGGCCTGGCTCGACGAGGGGATCAACACCTACTCCACCGGCCGGGTTCAGGGCGAAGCCTACGGCCCGGGGATGTTTTCGGCCTCGCTCTTCGGGTTTCCACTGACCCGGATAATCCATCTTCCCCGCTACTATGACCTCGAGCTCGACCGCCTCGGGGCCATCCTCGTCGCCGAGCGCGACCCGATCACCACGTATTCTTGGCAATTCATCAACCGGATGAGCTACGCGTTGAACGTTTACCAGAGGGCCTCGACCTGTCTGAACACTCTGGAACGCTACCTGGGAGAGGCAACGATGCTCCGGGTCATGAGGACATTCCAAATGCGCTTCCGCTTCCACCATCCGGACACTCAGGACTTCATCGACGTGGTCAACGAGATCAGCGGACAGGACGTGACCTGGTTTTTCGACGAACTCTTCTCCACGGCCCACAATTTCGATTATGGTGTTTCGAGCCTGCGGACCGGAGAAAAGAAAGAGGATGATCTCGGGGTTTTCGAGGTGGACGGCCGGAAAGAGGAAATCCGCCCTGAAGACATCGACCAGAAGAAGAAAGAAAGCAAGAAAGAGAAGTCGGGCCGAAAAACTTACGTCACCGATGTAACGGTCCGGAGATTCGGGGAGGCCCGGATCGGCGGAGACGCCCGGATCCGGTTGCGCGTTGTCTTCGAGGACGGCAGCGAAAAGACCGGTTTCTGGGACGGCCGGAGCCGTTGGAAGAAGTTCCGCTTCGAAAGTTCGGCCAAAGCGAGATTCGCCGAAATCGACCCGGACCTCGTCTGGCTCATCGACTCCTGCATATCCAACAACAGTCTGAAGGCAAAAGCCGGGAGGGCCGGTGTCGTCCGCCTGGCTTCCCGTCTTCTCTTTTGGGTCCAGAATGCCTTTCATTATCTCAGCGCTTTGAGCTAGGAGAAAAACCATGGGGATCATCAAGCTGTTGGCTCAGGGTTTCGGCGCGACCGCGCGAAAGGGGAGGATCCTTGTCTTTCTCTGGGTCATCCACTTTCTGTTCTCGCTCCTTATCGTGGCGCCCTTCTATTTCCTCCTGGACAGCCAGTTTTCCCGCTCGCTCATGGGAGAGAAGCTCTTCGCCGGAACAGACTTGCTCTGGCTGGGAGATCTGATCTACCGGTTCCAGGAAATCCCGCCCCTCCTCGGCGGCCTCGTGATCGGGACCTCGGTCCTGTTTCTGCTTCTTCTCGTCTTTCTCCACGGCGGGATCATCGGCCGGATCGCGGCCGGAGAAGAGAAGATCACTCTGGGGAATTTCTTCGGGGACTGCGGCCGCTACTTCGGGCGGCTCTTTCGCGTCTTTCTCCTCTCTCTTGTCGGCTATCTCGTTGTCTTCGGGATCCTCGGACGTTTGTGCTCCATCCCCTTCCGGCTCTGGTCAAAGGGCGCGTCCACCGAATGGACCCTTCTCCTGTCCTCTTCACTGCGTTTGCTCGTCTTCCTGCTTCTTTATTCGGTCGTCAAGATGGTCTTCGATTACGTCAAGGTCACCCTCGTCGTGGAGAACAGCCGGAAGACGATTCGGACGACACTGCGGACGATCCGGTTTCTCGGCCGGCGGTTTTTCAAGGCCTGGGCGCTTTTCCTTCTCGTCGGGGCACTTTTTGTCATCGCGACGGTCGTCTATTTGGCCGTGGCCAAGGCCCTGCCCAAAACGGGAATCGGGCCGTTTGTTCTTTTCCTCTGGCAGCAGGCCTATATTCTGGCGAGGATCTGGACGGTCATCCTGTTCTTCGCGACGGAATACGGCTTCCTCAAAGCCCATCGGCCGGCGGTTTGAGGCAACCTTTCCGGCGGAGATTGCGTCTATCGAGATAGTTTCGTCTCAATATGGAGGTCTAAAGATGCACGGAAAAAAATTCGTTCTTCCGGTTCTGGTCGCTTTCCTGGCCCTGGCGAGCGGGGGAGCGGCGCGGGCGGCGGATCACGAGGAGCCGTTCCAGAAGGTCCTTCCGCTGAGCGCCAAAGGGACGTTCAGCCTGAAGAACGTCAACGGCGGCGTCACAATCACAACCTGGGCGGAAGAGAAAGTGGAGATCAAAGCTCTTAAGAAAACCAAAAAGGCCGCCGAGAATCTGCAGAAGGTCAGGATCGAGGTGATTGCGACGGCGGATTCGGTCGCCGTCGATACCGTCTATCCGAAAAGGGAGAACACGGGCGTCAGCATCGATTATGAGGTCAAAGTCCCCGAGGGTATTCATCTCGCCGATATCCATACGGTTAACGGCGGCCTGAATCTCACCGGCCCTTTCGGCCGGGCCCGCGTGTCGTCGGTTAACGGCGGCGTTCAAATCGAAAGCGCCTCCGGCGAACTCGACCTGGAGACGACCAACGGTGACATCAAGACAGTCCATGTCCGCGGCCGCATCTCCGCCCACACGACCAACGGAAGCATCCATCTGGATCTCGAGGCCATCGAGGCCGATGTCCAGGCCGAAACGACCAACGGCTCAATCACCCTGCAGTTCAGCGCTCCCCAGGAGATCAACGCCTCCCTGGACGCCAGAACCACAAACGGCGGCATCTCGTTCGATTTCCCGGTCACCCTGCAATCGCTCGAACAATCGAAACATCGGCTGCGCGGGCAGATCGGCCGGGGAGGAGCGCTGGTCTCGCTCAAAACCGTGAACGGCTCGATCCGCCTCAGCCGATAAAAGGTTGGACAGGACCAGAGAGAATTGATAGACTGAGCCTTCAACTGGAAAGGCTCAAGATTGGAGATTCATTTTCTGGGCGCCGCCCAGCAGGTCACAGGATCTTGTTATTTCATTAAAGTGGCCGGCCTCCGCTTGCTCGTCGACTGCGGCCTCTATCAGGAGAGGGCCTTCCTCGAAAGAAACTGGGCCCCTTTCCCCATCCCCCCCGAGTCGATCGATTTCGTCCTCCTCACGCATACGCATCTCGACCATTCCGGACTTCTTCCCAAGCTCGCCCGGGAGGGCTATCGAAATCCCATCCTGATGACTCCGGCGACCGGGGACCTCCTCCCGATCGTCCTGATCGACGCGGCCGAACTCCAGGAGGAGGACGCGGCTTACAAGAAAAAACGTCACAAGAACGAGGGGCGCCGGTCCCGTTACCCTGAGGTTCCTCTCTATCGCGTCAAGGATGCCGAGAAAGTGACCCGCCTGATCAAGCCGATTCCCTATGAAAAGAGCACCGTCCTTGGTCCGGACGTATCCGTCCGTTTCCATGAAGCCGGCCATATTCTCGGTTCGGCCGCCATCGAGGTGATCGCTCATCCGGGAAAGGATCCTTTCCGGATGGTCTTCAGCGGCGACCTCGGACAGTGGGACAAGGCGCTCATCCGCGACCCGGCCCTCCTCGAGAGAGCCCAGGCGGTGGTCATGGAATCCACTTACGGCGACCGGGATCATGAAGACCCGGCCGATATTGAAACGCGGCTCAGCCAAATCATCACGGAAACCGTCCGGGGCGGGGGCAATATCCTCATTCCGGTCTTCGCCGTAGAGCGCGCCCAAGAACTGATGTTCCATCTCAGCCGTCTCGTCCGCAAGAATCTCATCCCGAGCATGCCGATCTTCCTGGACAGCCCCATGGCCACCGATGTCACGGACGTCTTCCTCCGACACCCGGAATGCCTGGACCGGGAAACTCTCGATCTTTTTCGGTCCGGTCAGTCTCCTTTCCAATTCCCCGGCCTGAAATACGTCCGGTCCCGGGAGGATTCCAAGGAGATTAACGGGCTGCGGACTCCCCACATCGTCATGGCGGGATCGGGCATGTGCACGGGAGGCCGGATCAAACATCACCTCGTGAACAACATTGGCCGGGCGGAGTCCACCATCCTCTTCGTGGGCTATCAAGCGGAGGGCACTCTCGGCCGCCAGATCATCGAGCGGCCTCCCCAAGTGCGGATATTCGGCCAGCAGCGGCTCTTGCGGGCCCGTGTCGAGCAGATGCAAAGCTTTTCGGGCCATGCGGACCGGAGAGCGCTCTTGCGTTGGCTCGACCACTTCCAGCCTCCGCCGTCCACCCTTTTCCTTACGCATGGCGAAAAAAAAGTGATCCACAGACTGGCCGAATCGCTCGGCCTGGAGAGAGATCTCGACGTCGTCGTCCCCGGCTATCGAGACACCCACACTTTCTAAGAGCGCGTCCATCCTTGACATTTCGGAGCAATTTCATTAAAAAAAATCCGGGAGAGGAGCGGTTCGCCGCGACCAAAGGAAGGGGGAAGGGGACAACGCCGATCGAGTCAGGAGCGGAGACATGAGAACGGCCAGCGGACCCCGATCTGGACGGCCGACGGTTTTCAGCAGGGCGCTGGGCGCAGCCCTTCTTCTGCTGATCTTCACAGCGATCATCTTTCTTCCCGTCACGCTGCCCAGTTGCCGGGATGGCGCTTCGTCTTCCAGCCAGGCGGTCAAGAAAGACAAGCTCCTCATTTCCAGGGTCAAACGCGATCTCTTCAGGGAAACCATCACGCTCAACGGAAAAATCTTGCCCATCAACATCGTCTATCTCGATGCCTTGGAGGGGGGTCGTGTCGACAAGATCTTCGTCGAGGTCGGAGCGATGGTCAAGCCGGGCGATCCGATCCTCCAGATGACCAACACCAATCTCCTCATGGATATCATGTTCCGGGAGTCCGAGCTTTTTCAGCAAAGCAATAACCTCCGCAACACCCGATTGTCCATGGAGCAATACAAGCTCCAACTCAACCAACAGCTCAGCGACATCGAGAACAGGCTCCAGCAACAGCGGCGCGTCTACGAACGCTACAAGGAACTCGAAAAGGACAGCCTCATCTCCCGCCACGAATACGAACTGGCCAAGGACCAGTACGAGTACCTGGTCAAACAGAAGGATTTGACCGTCGAGAGCCAGAAGAGCGAGCTGAAGTTCCGGCAGGCTCAGATCGAAGCTCTCGAGGAGTCCTTGAGCCGCATGCAGGCGAATCTGGATATCGTTAAACAGAGGCAGGAAAACCTGACCCTCGTCGCGCCCGTCTCCGGACAGCTGACCTCGCTGACGGTGTCTATCGGCGAATCCGTCTCCCCGGGAGCCCGGCTGGGCCAGGTCGACCAGTGGGATCTGTTTAAGGTCAGGACCAGTGTCGACGAGCGTTACATCGCCCAGGTCAAGATGAGGGACTCCGGGGAGTTCGACTTTGCCGGTCAAACCTATGAAGTGGATGTTCGAAAGATCTATCCGGAGGTCCAGGACGGGAAATTCGAGGTGGACCTCGAATTCGTCGCCGAACATCCGCCCGGACTCAAGCGCGGCCAATCCTTGCAGATCCGGCTGGACCTCGTCGACAGCCTCGAGTCCCTGCTCCTGACGAAGGGAGAGTTCAGCCGGTCTTCCGGTAACAAATGGATCTATGTCCTGGACGAGACCGAAAAGAGCGCGGTGAAGAGAAGGATTCGCACGGGGCGAGAAACCGCCCAGTACTTTGAGGTGCTGGAGGGATTGGCTGAAGGAGAAGCGGTCATCGTCTCATCCTACGAGAGTTTCAAGAATCGCGATCGTTTGACCTTGAGATAATCCCGTTCCCGCTGCCACGGCGCCTCCCGCCGAACCCCCGCATCAGCCGGTGAGCTGGAGAGCCGGGCACCACGGAGGTTGAAAATGAATAAGAAAATCGGAGCGGCTCTGGCCGGCTTCCTGATTCTCGGGTCAGCGCCGCTTGAGGCCCAGACCTCTCCCAAGTCACTTTCTCTTGAGGACTGCATTTTGAGCGCCCTGAAAAACAACTTGGGCATCCAGTCGGCCTACCTGAGTCCCCGGTTGGCCGATAGCCAAGTCACCCGGGCCAAGGAAAAATTCTCACCCCGGTTGTCGTTCGGGCACAGCCGACAGAGCAATAGCTCCGCTTCCTACTCATTCATCGAAGCGGCCGAGAAAGTCACCAGCAGCTATAACGACTTTTCCGCTTCGATCTGGCAGGCCATCCCGACGGGTGGAGCCTTCAGCGTCTCCTTGAGCAGTTATAAAAGCGAGTCCAACCGGAGCTTCCAGACCATCAATCCCCGTTACGGCAGCACGCTCAGTTTCGGTTTCAACCAACCGCTCCTGAAGAATTTCGGGTCCAAGATGAGCCGGAGGGAAATCATCATCTCCCTGAACAACAGGGATATCTCGGA
>JAFGRZ010000161.1 GCA_016934895.1 Candidatus Aminicenantota bacterium | reverse complement strand
GCCTATATCCCGAGCCATTTTTTAATAGCCGCCCCCGGTGCCGTCGCGGCGCGAGTCGGCTCCTCCGTGAAGAATTCCGTCGGGCCTCAGGATCATGATCCCCTGAGCCCCGCCGAAGTACTTGTCGTAGGCCTTGAGAACGTCCACTTCATGTCCCATCTCCCGGAGCGCCAGGATAGCGGCCTCCGGCAAACGGGATTCGACTTTGACGGGAGCCGGCTTTCCTCTCGTGGAAGAAGAGAAGAAACGCGGCGCTTCGATGGCGTCGTCGAGCGACAGGCCGAACTCGGTCACATTGAGGATGATCTGAGTGAGCGAGGAAAAAATCCGGGACCCGCCCGGTGAACCGAGCACGATGAACGGCCGACCCTCTTTGAAGAGGATGAGCGGAGCCATGTAGCTCACGGGGCGGCGTCCCGGTCCCGGTGCGTTGGGGGATTCGGGATTGAGCGCAAAATCGTCCATATGGTTGTTGAGCAGAAAACCCGTCCCTTCGGGCACGATCCCCGTGCCGAAAAAATCGTTGATGGATTGGGTCAAGGAAACGATATTCCCGGCCGCGTCGACGACACAGAGGTGCGTCGTATTCTCAGCCTCCTTTTCTTCGGCCTCAAGTTCAGGCGCTGGATACGCATCGAGCGGCCGGTCATCCTGGATGAGAGAGACGACCGCGGCGGCGCGTTCCTTGGAAATGAGCTTTCGGACGGGGACAGGGACGCTTTCCGGATCGCCGAGATAGAGCGCCCGGTCGGCAAAGATAAAACGCAGGGCCTCACTCATGTGATGGACATAGGAGACGGAGTTCAATCCCCACGTCCTGACCGGCCAGCGCTCGAGGATGTTGAGGAATTGGATGAGATGCAGGCCCCCGGAGGCGGGCGGAGGAGCGGTGATGATCGTGAGGTCCTTGTATGTCCCTCTCAGAGGCTCCACTTCGACGGCCACATAGGAGGCCAGGTCTTCCATGGTCATGATCCCGTGTTTCTCCTGAACGGCGGCAACGGTTTTGCGGGCGAGTTCTCCCCTGTAAAACTCATCCACTCCGCGGGCGGCGATCAGCCGGAGCGTCCGGGCGAGGTCGGGATTGCGGAAATGCTCGCCGGGCTCACGGGGAAGTCCCTCATTCAGATAGGCGCTTCCGTCCGGCAGGTTCTTGATCATGCGTTCGTATTCTTCCTTGCTGATATCGCTGAAAGTCGGGCTGATCGTGATTCCCTTTTCGGCGATGGCGATGGCCTCGGCCAACACTTCGGCCAGCGGACGCGTTCCGTATTTTCTCAAAGCCAGGTCCCAGCCCGCCAACGCCCCCGGGACCGCGACGGCCAGACCGCTGGCCGTCCGCCAATCCTTTTCTTCTTCGCCCTTGTCGCTGAACATGCGCGGCGAAGAGAGAAGCGGTGCCTTTTCCCGGAAGTTGATCACGGCCGTCTTCTTTTCCCGGGCCAGGTGGATGACCATAAAACCGCCCCCTCCGATCCCCGAAGCGAATGGTTCGGCCGCGTTCAAAGCCGAGGCGGTGGCGATCGCCGCGTCGACCGCATTGCCGCCCCGGCGAAGCGTCTTCAGTCCGGCCTCGACGGCCAGCGGATGGGCGGCCACGACCATGGCCCGCCGTCCCTGGTAGTTGAGAGGCGCGTGGCGGTCGGCGGCCGCCGTTGGCGGCCCCTCCCGGGATTTGCGACAGCCCGGTGTCATCACCAGGAAGGCCAGGAGAATCCAACAGAAAGCGACCGTCGCCGGCCGCTTAGGATGACTCTTTTTCTTCATCCGTTTTGTCCTCCCCTAGGATTCTGGCGATCTCCTCTTCGGTCGGGAGTTCGTCCAGGCTGTTCAGCCCGAAGGTGGTCAGGAAACGATCGGTCGTCCGGTAGATCAGCGGGTTTCCAGGGCTCTTTTTCCGTCCCGTGATTTTGATCAGCCTTTTTTCGAGAAGGGTTTTGACCGTGTAAGAGGAGTCGACGTTGCGAAGGGCCGAGATCTCGGACAACGTGATCGGTTGATGATACGCAATGATGGACAGAGTCTCCAAGGAAGCCGGCGTCAGCTTGCTCTTGCGGTCGATCTTCAGAAACCGCCTCACCCAGGGATCGAACTCCCGCCGGGTGGTGAAAACGTAACCACCACCGCTCTGGATGATGGAGATGCCGCGCCCGGGGGCCTGATAGTCCCCGATAAGCTCCCGGAGGTTTTTTTCGATCTCGTCGGGAGGGTGGTCGGTCAAGGTCTCCTTGATCTTTTCGAGCGACAGGGGTTCCAGGGAAACGAAAACGAGGGCCTCGATGACCTCTTTCAATCCCGGCGCCATCGTCATGGCCTCACGGGGGATTCCCGGCGCAGCCAGACTTTGATGGTCTGGAAAAGCTGTTCCTGAATCGCGATCACGAGCCGGGCCCGGATGAGCTCGAGCAGGCTGAAAAAAGACACGATGGCGCCCTCCAATGTTTCCTGCCGGCTGAAGTATTCCAGGAAATCGAGCACTTTCTCCCTCTCCAAGGCGCCGATGATATCTTTCATTTTTTCCTCGAGCGAATAACTCTTGCCCCGAACGACCCTGAAATTTTCTTTCTCCTTCCGCTTCATCAGAAGAAAAAATGTCTCCGCCAGGTCGAACAACGAGACTTCCGCCAGGTCCGGTTCCCCCGGTTTGGGGAGGAGAGGAAGGGTCTCGCGTGTCCAGAGGGCGAGCTGTTCTTCTTCCCGCTCTTTGAGGAGGGCGCAGGCGACTTTGATTTTCTGGTACTCGACGAGTTGATTCACCAAAAAACGGCGCGGGTCCTCGCCTTCGAGGAGGGGCTCCTCGCGGGGCAGGAGCATCTGGGACTTGATGTGAATGAGAAGCGCCGCCATCAACACGAATTCCGCCTCCCGGTCCAGGTTGATCTGTTCCTTCCGGTTGAGATAATCCAGGTATTCCCGGGCGATGACGGCGATGGGGATGTTCTGGATGTCGATTTTCTTCTTGCGGATCAGGAAGAGCAGCAGGTCGAGAGGTCCCTCGAAGATCTCCAGCCTGACCTGGTAGCTTTCGGTTGTTTCCATTGAGGTTTAGAGGCGTCTATCCCCGAGTGAAGTCATTGGCTTGATCCATTCCTAAAACCCGACAGCATCCCGGACGGCGCCCATCGTTACCTGGGCGGCCCGGCGGGCCCGGTGGTTCCCTTTCTCGAGGATCGCCCAGACCTGGCCCGGATTCTTTTCGTATAGGGCCCGCTTTTCCCAGTAGGGAGTGAGGATGCGGACCAGGCTGTCGATGACGACGTTTTTGCATTCCAGGCAGCCGATCCCGGCCCGGCGGCATTCCGCGGCCAGCTCATCCCGGCGCCCCTTTTCGACAAAGGCGCGGTGGAGGGTGAAGACCGGGCAATCGTCCGGCTCGCCGGGATCCGATCGCCGTTTCCGCCGGGTGTCGGTGACCATCGGCGCGATTTTCTCCTTGATGACCTCGGGGGGATCCTTGAGATAGATGGCGTTGCCGAAGGACTTGCTCATTTTCCGGCCGTCCGTTCCGGCCAGCCAGGGTGTCTCGGTGAGCATGTGCTGGGGTTCGGGGAAGACTTCGCCGAAAAGCCGGTTGAAACGCCGGCAGATCTCCCGGGCCAGTTCGAGATGGGCGACCTGGTCTTCGCCCACGGGAACGATCCCGGCCCGGTAGATGAGGATATCGGCGGCTTGAAGGACGGGGTATCCGAGGTAGCCGTAAGTGTTGATATCCTTCTCCGCCAGCTCTTTTTGCATGTCCTTGAACGTCGGCACCCTTTCCACCCAGGGGAGCGGCGTGATCATCGAGAGGAGGAGGTGGAGCTCGGCGTGTTCCTTGACCTCCGACTGGACGAAAAGGACGCATCTCTCGGGATCCAGGCCGATGCTGAGAAGATCGACCGCCATCTCGAAGGTGAACTCCCTGATGACCCTGGAATTCTGGTATTCCGAGCTGAGGGCGTGCCATGTGACGATCGAATAAAAACAGTTGTACTCGTCCTGGAGGCGGAGCCAGTTCCGCATGGCCCCGGCGTAGTTACCCAGGTGGGCGGGCCCGGTCGGCCGGATGCCGCTGAGGACGGTTTTTTTTGGGCTGTCGCTCATGGTCAGGCGAATACAATCGTGAAAATAAGGATCTGGATGGGCCGGATGATCACGCTCAGCACTCCGAGATAGATCAGCCCCAGGACGATCAGGAAGCCGTAGGGCCGCAGCCGGTCATATTTCTCGGCGGCCTCTTCAGAAAGCAACCCCATCAAGATGCCGCTGCCGTCAAGCGGGGGCACGGGGATGAGATTGAAGACGACGAGGTAGGAGTTCACCAGGGCGCCGTAGAAAAAAATGAGGGCCAGACCTTCCAGGGGCTGGATGCCGCCGGCCGACCCGCCCCGGCCGGTCAGAAAGTTCAATAGAAACGTCGATGCCCCTGGGCTGAGGCCCTTGATCAGCACGATGGCGAACAGCGATAAGGCGGCCGCCAGGACGTTCGCCAACGGCCCCGCGGCCGATATCCAGAGGTTGTCATGCCGGGGATTCCTCAGGTTGAACGGGTTGACGGGAACGGGTTTGGCCCAGCCGAAGACCGGGGCGCCCATGATCACAAGAAGGATCGGCAGAAGCACCGTGCCGATCGGGTCGATATGAGCCATCGGATTCAGAGTCACCCGGCCCATGCTCCGTGCGGTGTCGTCCCCGAACTTCGACGCCATCCAACCGTGCGCCGCTTCATGGATGGTGATGGCGAAGAGCAGGACGAACAGGCTGATGGCGATGCTGATGATATTCATCTTGAATCAGACGTATTTATAGCACATTCGATTCCTTTTATAAAGAGAACGGCCCGGCCCGCGAGCATCTCTTTTTCCGTGATTGGGTGGGGGGCAGGGAGCCGCCCTAAGGCCCGCGTAGCGGAGGGGGGACCCAGCGCCTCAATGGGGGGAACCGACGGGACTGGTTCCCCGGGGGTGCGGGGGCACAGAGAGGCTCCCTGCCCCCCACCCAAATATCACTGATTTGGAGATACTTCCGACCAGAGCGTGAAGGCAATCGATTACAGGAAGGGGAGGTATTTTTGGATTTCGTAGTCGCTGACCTGCTTTTCGAATTCTCCGGAGACGTGGGCGCTGTATTCCTCGATCTCGGCGCGCTTGTTGGCGACGAAAGTGGAATGGACGTGTTCGCCCAATGTCTCCCGGAGGAGCGCGCTCTTTT
>JAFGRZ010000160.1 GCA_016934895.1 Candidatus Aminicenantota bacterium | reverse complement strand
CAAGAACGATTCCCGAGAAAACAGGCCAACGCGCGGGAGCGTTTACCCGGCGACCCTTTTCCAGACGCGAAGGAAATTCCCGCCCATGATTTTTTCGACATCCTGCGGGGAATACCCTCTGTTCAGGAGGCCCCGGGTGATGTTGGGGTAATCCTGGACGCCCCGGATGCCGACGGGAGATGGCGTCCGGGGATACATGTCCGCGCCCAGGCCGACATGGTCGATTCCCGCGACCTTCACGGCGTGGTCGATGTGGTCGAGCACATCCTCGATGGTCGGCAATCCCTCCAGGGGCCAGTCCTGTCCCTGGCTCAGGTGTTCGATGGTGATGCGGAGGTCGAGGTCCTCGATTTCGGGGACGCGCCGGAAGAAGGGAGCGGCGATGGCCCTCAGTTCCCTCCGGGAGCGCTCGTACTTTTCCGAAATGAAGCCGACCTCGAAAATGATCCCGATCACACCGCCGTTTTCCGCCAAAGCCCGGAGCATTTCGTCGCTGACGTTGCGGCGGTGGAGATGTATGGCCCGGCACCCCGAGTGGGAAAAGATCACCGGATTGGAGGTGATTTCGATGACGTCGAAAAAAGTCTCGTCGGAGACATGAGACAGATCGACCACCATGCCGATCCGGTTCATTTCCTTGACGACCTCTCGGCCGAGGTCGTTGAGTCCCCCCCAGCGGGCCTCATCGGCCGCTGCGTCGGCCCAGCCATGACTGATGTTATGGGTGAGAGTCATCGAAGAGACTCCGAGTCCGTGGAAGCGGCGGAGCCATTCGAGGCTGTCCTCGATGGCATGGCCGCCTTCGATGGCCAGGGGCATGGCGATTTTCCCGGCGGAGATGATCCTCTCGATATCCGAGCCCGTCCTGGCCAGTTCGACTTCCGCGCCGTTCTTTTCAATCATGCCGCGCATCGCCTCGAGCAACTGAGAACACTGCTTCGCCGCCCGGTCCGGATAGAGATAATTCTGGACGTAGAGAGCGACGACTTGCACATCCACCCGCCCTTCCTTAAGCCTGGGAAGGTCGACATGCCCTCCGGGAAGACGATTCCCGATGTCCAGGCCTTCATAGAGGACGCGGTAGGCGAGATCATTGTGACAGTCCCAGACGATGGCCCGGTCGTGAATCCTGTCCGCCGAAGCCGCGTTCCGGTCGGATGCCGGGCAGCCCGCGGAAAGGAGCGCGACGATCAGGCCGGCGGCCGCGGCGGCGATCGTTCTTCGTTTTTTCATGTTTTTCATTGTTCACCTTTTATTATTATACAAGTTATTATTATACAAGCGATCGACCAGACAAAAAAGTCAACCGGACTGCCTCAGAACCCGTTCTCGACAACTAGGGCGCTTGGCCGTTTTTTATGTCGTCAGGCGTTAGATAATCATAGCACTCGAAGGGTATGCCCAGCTCCTCGGCCACGGCTTTCAGCTTGCCCAGGTGATCGCCCAGGACGGTCATCGGATGGTTGGAATTGAGGAATCCCTCCGGCTTTCCGCACAACCGGATGTACCAGTGAGGCCACTCAGGATTGCAGCGCCCGGAGCGCTCGGCCCACTGCTCTTCCGTCGGAACGTCTGTGATCCCCCGGCCTCCGGCTAAGTAAAGCTCATGGTTTCGGAACGAAAAGCGCGCCCAGGTGACCACGCCTGGAGCCCTGACCACGACGCTGCACGTTCCGCCCCCTTCCTTGAAGTAGATGTCCGTCTGTCGTTCCGACCAGGAGCCCTCGAGGCTGTCGTTGCGGCCGGCGGCGAAGAACGGCGCCAACGCCCCGGAATTGACGAACCAGTAGAGTCCCCGCCCGTCCCAATACCGGAAGTCGTTGAATCCCACCGGCTCGCCGCCGGAGAGGAGTTTCAGCAGTTGCATGGTGACGGCCGCCCCGTCGTCCGCTTCGGTGGCGGCGACGATCGTCTCCCCGTCGGCCTCGGGGCGAAGCCGGTTGTTCAACAGCCCGAGCGTGAGGTCGGTGGTGGGCAGATGTTCGACCCAGTCCAGCTGGTCCTGGACGCCGATGAAGTCGAGCCCGAACCGGTCTTTGAGTTCGATCAGGGCGAAATAGGCCTTCATCTGGAAGAGGACCATGTCCCTGGTTAAATGTCGGGCCCGGTCCGGGCCGAGCCGGATGTCCATCCCCTTATCCATGAGGAATTTCAAAGCTCTTTCGGCCCGGTCGTCGGGGATCTTTTCGATCATTTTGAGGAGCCGCAGACCGTCGAAACCTTCCCGGGCGATACCGAAATACCTGAGAAAATCGGCTTCGCTGATCTTGTTCCACATCTCCATGGAGCGGGGGCCGACGGCCCCGTAAATCATGCCCCTTAAGGCCGTTACGGCCGCTTTCGCCGCCCGACGATCCTCTTCTGTGGGAGAGGCATCGATGGATTCAGGATAGGGGAGGCGGATCGTGCCATGCTTGAGAAAGTCTTCCAAGACATCGGCATAGGAGGGATGGTCCTCGAAGTTTTCGACGAACAAACGAGATGTCTCCAGGCCGACGTGAGCCGTGCCTCCCGCCGTGGCCAGCAGGCCGACATTTCCCGGATATTCGAGGATGGAACTTCCCAGCATCAGCTTGGGGAGATCCCGCGGCAGTTGCCATAACGGGCTGACGCTGAAATCCGGGTAAGCCCAGCCGGCCATGAAGTCGATCAAACGGCTTCCCTTGGCCCCGGCGATCACCTTGATTCCTTGGGATACGCTGGAGACGAACTGATCGGGGTTCAGGATGTTCGGCTCCCATCCGAGTTTCTTGATGACCTGGATGAGCTCCTTCAGTTGCCGGGCCGCCAGAGGCCAGATTTCGGCGTTGGGCGCATCCCGGCTGTCCAAAGGCATGTAGATGTCGACGATTTTGTTTGTCCCGGGTCTCATGCCATATTCTCCTTTCTCTTAGACTCCCTCTGGACCTCAGTCATTATCCATCCATTCCCGACTCTTCTGATGAGCGGCTTCCGATCATTCACTCTCATTGATGTCCGGAGCAGGGTGGGAAGCCGGGCCGGGGAAATTTTATTAAAGTTGATTTTCGCATTGTCTTGGCCTAAAGTGAGTGCGAATTGGCATCCTCAAGGTCTTCCGGGAGAGTTGCGAGGCGCCGCATTTTTCTCTTGACAAGCCCTGACATGGGCAGATAGTATAACATGGAACAAATGATTGTGCCAAACGTTTGTTCTGAAAGCGGTCGGTGATGAGCATTAAGAAGATTCGGGAACAGACAGGATTTTCCAATTCGACGATTTCCAGGGTACTCAATGGGAAGGCCAAAGAGTTCCGAATTTCGGACAAAACAACCCGGGCCATCGTGGCGGCGGCTAAAAAGCTCAAGTACCGCCCCAATATCCTGGCCCGCAGTCTCCGGCTTCAAAAGACAATGACCATCGGATTGATCGTCCCCGATATCCGGAACGCTTTTTTTGGAGAACTTTCCTGGAGGATCGAAGAGCTGCTCCGGGGGCACGGCTACAGCACCATCCTCTGCAACACCAACGAAGTCCCGGAAAACGAGGAGTTTTATCTCAAAGTGCTGATTGACAGGCAGGTGGACGGCATCATCATCGCCCCCATCCATACCCGCGAATGGAAAGACCTGCACGACATCCGCAGGGGGACGGAGATCATCCTGATCGACCGGATTTTTTATGATACCGATATCCCCTGGGTGACAGGCGACAACCTGAAGGCGGCCGAAGCCTTGACATCGATCTTGATCAAGAAAGGATTCAAACGAATCGCTTATCTTGGGGGAACGTCCGGGACCTATATAAATAGCATGCGTTTTCAGGGTTATCAGAATGCCCTGAAAGCGCACACGCTCCCGTTGATCGATGACATCATCCAATTCGGGGGATATTCTGTCGAGGCCGGAGAGGCGATGATGCAGAACCTTCTGAAAGCCGATCCGGATATCAAGGCCGTCATGTGCGTCAACAACCTTGTTTTCCAAGGCGCAATGAAAGTCGTCCAGGGGTATGAATTGACAACGAGCAATCCCATCATCATGGGCGCTTTCGATATCCACCCGTTCTGCGGGATTTTCAAACGGCCGCTGGCCTGCGCGAGCCAGAATCTTGAGAAGATGGCCCAAGCGGCGGTTTCTCTTATCGTCAACAGGATTCAGGGCAAACGCATGCGAAAAACCCACCTGATCCTCCCCATCCGCGTGGAGAGCCACCGCTTTCGTTAGCCGGGCCGAAAATTCTCGCCGGATATTGGGCTGCCTTTGGGTGAGAGGGGTGCCGTCAAGCCGACAGCGAGCGCCCATCTCTTGAGGAGGGCCGCCATAAAAAGACGGGGAGGGTTTCGCATCGTGAAAGATCCTTTAATGATCCCCAAGGAGGTCGCGTCTACCATGGAAACGATCCGGTCAAAAAGAGGAATTCCGCAGATTATCGAAGGAGGGGAGGGAAGGATCCAACAGCTGCTGAGAGTGCCGGTCTTCTCCCTTCTCCTGTTTTTCTTTATGGCGGCGTCGCCGCTCGCTCCGGATCAAGATATCCTGTTTATTCCCCATGCTGAGGAATCCCGGAGCGGGCCGCCTTCCCTGGCCTTCACGGCCGACGGGACCGGCTGGGTCGCCTGGCCGGCATGCCAGAATGGCGAGATCAAGCTGGCCGTGGCCGTGAATAGGAAGGACGGATGGGCGCAGGTGACCTCCCCCGATCCGGGAGATGGGCCGCAAATCGACCCCCAATGGGCGGACGGGCCGAATCGGCCCGAAAACCCGGATCTGGTTTATTCAATTTTTGAGAACGGTATGTGGAAAATCCGTTATGTGTCTTACCGCGGCCGGAGCTGGTCCAAACCTTATGATTTGGGCAGGGGGATCCATCCTGCGGCGGCCTCGTCCAGGGAAGGGATTTGGGCGGCCTGGGAGGACGACGGCCGGATCATGATCAGAAAAAAGAGCGGGTTTTCTTGGGAGCCGGATTCCGTATGTCTGTCGCCCGATCCCGAGTTCGAAGAATACTTCTCCCATCCCCGGCTTGCCGGGGGGCCCGGAGGCGATGTCTGGCTGGCCTGGTCGGCCGCTCGAAAAGGATACCAATCGGTTCGCGTCAAGAGAATGGATAAGGCTGGCTACCCCGAGTTGACGGTCGATGACGGCTCCGGCGTCAACAGAGACCCGGCCGTCTCTGTGGATTCGGAAGGCCGGGCCTGGATCGTCTATGAGAGCCTGGCTCCTGCCGGCGAGGATGTCGCCGGACCGGATGAAACCGGACGGCCTCTCTACCTCCTGGACAGGCCGTACCGCGTGGAATTCCCCTCGCGGATCCTCAGGGTTACGGACGGAAGGAGCTGGTGGGTTCCGGCCAAACCCGCAACGCCCGCTCCGGGACTGGTGCCCGGCGTGTTCTGTTCCTCCCGGGGAACGGTCTGGCTGGTCT
>JAFGRZ010000024.1 GCA_016934895.1 Candidatus Aminicenantota bacterium | reverse complement strand
TCAAGGAGTACGCCCTCGCTAAAAAAGAGCTTTTCACCATTCCCACCGAGGACGGCTATGATCTCCCGGCCTACTGGATCCGGCCGCCCGATTTCGACCCGGCCAAGAAATACCCCGTGATCTTCACGATTTACGGAGGGCCGGGCGCGGGGACGGTCTCGAATTCCTACCCGCCGCTCTCCTCGCTTTATCTCGCCCAGGAGGGCATCATCGTCATGAGCGTCGACCACCGCGCCTCCGGCCACTTCGGGAAAAAGGGAGTCGCCCTGATGCACCGCAACCTGGGAAAATGGGAAATGCACGACCTCATCGCGGCGGTCAAATGGCTGCGGGAGAAACCGTTCATCGACGCGGCCAGGATCGGCATCACCGGCGGGAGTTACGGTGGATACACCACTTGCATGGCCCTGACCCGCGGCGCCGGTTATTTCACCCACGGCGTCGCCAGCTCCTCGGTCACCGACTGGAAGCTCTACGATTCCGTTTATACCGAGCGGTATATGGACACCCCGACGGAAAACAAGGAAGGCTATGAGTCCGGCTCGGTCATGGCCTACGCCAAAAACCTCAAGGGCACCCTTCTGCTCATGCACGGCGACATGGACGACAACGTCCATATGCAGAACACCGTTCAGTTCATCGACGCCCTGATGGACGAGGGCAAACGGTTCGAATACATGGTCTTTCCCAACCAGCGCCACGGCTTCAGGGATAAGAAACGAGAGAACGCCGGCCGCCGCAGCGTCGATTTCTGGTTCGCGCATCTCCTCGGCCGCTGAAATGAGCGACGGAGAGGAGAGGTTCCGGACGCTCAAGGCCTGCCCGGCCTGCGACGGTACGTCCCTCCGGGAATATCAGAAAGGGACTTATACGGGCCGCTTGACCCAGGACCAGATCAAGATCACCGACAGACAGTACGGCCAAACCTGGAATCTCAGCGTCTGCGGCGGCTGCGGACACATCTTCGCCAATCCCTGCCCGACACCGGATTATCTCGCCTCGCTCTACGGCCGGGTTGAAGACCCTCTCTACGAGGAGGAGGCGCTCGGCCGGGCCAAAAACTTCCTGCGGATCCTCCGTCGTCTCGAACAAATCCTTCCTCAAAAAGGGACTCTCTTCGATGTCGGGGCGGCCACGGGCATCCTTCTCGACCTGGCCCGGCGGCGCGGCTGGGAGCCCGCCGGGATCGAGCCGAGCTCCTGGGCGGTCAAGGTGGCGGCGGAGAAGTACCGGCTCGGCCTCGTCGAGGGACATCTGGAAACGGCCCCTCTTCCTGAAGGCCGATACGAAGCCGTGACGATGGTCGATTTCATCGAGCACACGCCCGTCCCTTTCGAAGCCTTGAGAAAGGCATCGGCCATCTTGAAACCGGCCGGGGTCCTCGTGCTGGTGACGCCGGACATCCGCAGCCGGACGGCCCGCCTGGCCGGCCGAAGGTGGTGGCACCTGCGGCCCGCCCACGTCGCCTTTTTTTCCCGCCGGTCGCTCGACGCCCTTTTCCGGCGGGCCGGTTTCCGCGTCATCTCCGAGCGCCGCTATGCCTGGAGCTTCAGCGCTCATTACCTTTTTTCCCGGAAGCGGCCTTTCCGGTCGGTCTTAAAAATCGGTTTTCTTGCTTCCCTCCTCAAAAAAATTCCGGTAAAATTGGCGCTCGGAGACTCCTTCGAAGTGTACGCTGTCAAGGACGGCCCGGGGTGACCGCTTACCTGCAGGCGTTGCGGCTGGAGAGATGGCCCCGCAGCGCCGCCATCTTCCTTGGGACGGCCGCCTTTTTCTTTCTCCATCCGGACTTCGCCTCATCCTTTGCAGTCCCTGAAATCATCTTCCGCGCGGTCCTCTCCTTTCTTTTGACCTGGGCGATCTCAACGGCCAATTACATCATCAACGAGATCGTCGATGCACCGACCGATATCCACCATCCCGTCAAACGCGACCGTCCGCTCGTTCAGGGAAGGATCAAAAAAAGGGCCTTTATCTTTCTGGGTCTCGGCCTGACCGCCGCTGCTCTCTTCCCGGCCGCGGTCTTCTTTTCCCGATCCTTTCTCCTTTCTCTCCTGGCACTCCTGGGCGCCGGTTTCTTCTATAACGTCAAACCCGTCCGAACGAAGGATATCCCCTTTCTCGACTCCATTTCCGAATCGGCCAACAACCCGATCCGCTTCCTCATCGGCTGGTACGCTTTCGCTCCCGCGCATCTCTTCCCTCCTCTGAGCTTGCTGGTGGCCTGGTGGTCGTTCGGCAACTTCCTGATGACGGCCAAGCGCCTGTCCGAATTCCGTCTCCTCGGAGACAAAGCAGCCGACTATCGGCTCTCGCATAAAAGGTATTCCAGGAACCTTCTGCTTTTCGGGATGGTGGTCAGCGCGGTCGTCTTTCTCTCCAGCAGCCTCCTTTTTCTTGCATCGTTGCGACTTTACCGGTTCCTGATCGTTCTTCCTATCATGCTGCTCTACATTCTCCTTTTCTTCCGCAAGACCCTCAAGGAAAAGGAGGTCATGGAGGAGCCGGAAAGCCTGCTCCGCAACCCCTTGGTCGCCCTCCTGACCGTTGTCTTGGTTGTCGTTTTTGCCCTTTCCTTTCTCTTGTGATAGATTATGAGCAGCCCGTTTTCTCGGGGAAAACGAGGACAATCATGAGCATGTTGGATGTGGCCTTGAAACTTCTGCTGGCCATCGCCCTCGGCGGGATCATCGGCCTGGAGAGGGAGACCAGCCAGAAACCGGCCGGGTTGAGAACCCATATCCTGATCTGTTCCAGCGCGGCCATGTTGATGATTCTGTCCCGGCTCATGCTGGCCGGCCCGGCCTATACAGGCGGAGAAACTCTTCGGGTAGCGGCCGCGGCCATCACCGGCATGGGGTTCATCGGGGCGGGGGCGATCATCCAATCCCAGGGAAGCGTCCACGGACTGACGACGGCCGCGACCCTCTGGACGGTCTCCGGCCTGGGACTGGTCGTAGGCGCAGGCTATTACATTGTCGCCGTGCTCTTCTCCGGACTGATCCTGGCGGCGCTCATCCTTTTCCGCCGGGTCGAGGAAACGCACCTGAAAAAGGTCCTCTATCATTATCATCTCAAGATCAAGGACAGCCCCGACATCCTCGTCAACCTGAGAAAACTGATTTTCCATCTCGGGCTCAAGCTGGCCGAGCTCAACCTCAAGAAAGAAAGGAACGTCTCGGTCGTGTCGCTCTCTTTCTCCTCCTCCGAAGAGAAGGAACGCCAGTTCAACCAGAGCCTCTTCGACATGGGCGATATCCTTGAGATCAAGATCGAGTAAAAGAAAGATCGTTCTGGCGACCTCCAACCCGGGGAAACTGCGGGAGATCCGGCATGACTTGGGGGATTTGCCTTTCGCGTTCCTCTCCCTTCAGGATATCGGAGCCAACGAGAACGTCGAGGAGAAGGGCAAGACTTTCCTCGAGAACGCCCGCCTGAAGAGTCTCGCCTATAGCTCCCTGAGCGAATACCCGACCCTGGCCGAGGATTCCGGCCTTGAAGTCGAACATCTGGGCGGCGCGCCTGGGATCTTATCCGCCCGGTTTTCCGGCCCCGGGGCGACCGACGAGAGAAATATCCAAAAGTTACTGCGGCTCATGAAGGGAGTTCCCTGGGCCGACCGAAAGGCCCGTTTCGTCTGCCAGCTCGTCCTATCCCGAAACGGCCGCATCATCAAAGAATACCGCGGGCAGGTCAGGGGATATATCGCTTTGGAAAAGAGCGGGAATCGCGGATTCGGCTACGATCCCGTCTTTTATTACGGGCCCTTTCGGAAAACGTTCGGGCAGGTCCCGTCCGAGGCGAAGAACGCGGTCAGTCACCGCGGCCGGGCGCTCCATAAAATGAGGCGGTATCTCCTGCGGTCATTGGGCTCCGCGGAAAAGCGCGCCTAGAAGAGATGGAAGGGGGGCGCGGGCCCCCTTCATTCCTTCACTTGTTGGCTGCTTCACCCACGGTGATCTGGTCCTTGAGCTGTTCGAACATTTTCTCGCCGACGCCGCGGACCTTCAGGATATCCTCGATCCTTTTGAAGTTTCCGTTCTCCTTGCGGTAATCGAGGATGCGCTGGGCGATCTGGGGTCCGACCCGGGGCAGCTTCTGGAGTTCCCCCAGAGAAGCCGTGTTGATGTTGATCTTGTCCGCCTTCGTCGCCTGCATAGAAATGAGTGGGGCAACGATGAGACCGAGGACAAGACCGGTGAGCAGCGTTTTCGCCGCCAGTCGTGTCATGACGACCTCCTTTCGCCGCTTCTTTATGCAAGCGCCGGGCCAAATTTGTCTGAACGGATAACCCATTGATTTTATTATATTTATAAATTGGCCCCAGGCGATGAAGTCAACCGCCATTGATGATTTCCCCCGGAAGGCGTCAAATCGAGTTCACTTCGTTTCCACCCTTCTCCTGCTTGTCCTGAGGGGATCCCAATCCATCCCATTTGCCTTCGAGAACGAACCTTTCTCCTCATAAATTCGTCCTTTTATTTGGAGGGCCGTTATGCGTCAGATCAGCTTTCGTTCGCTCATTGTTCCGCTATTTGGCCTTATTGTGTTGCTGGGATCGCCGGGCTCAGCCTGCCTTCAAACCAAACCCGAGGCGCTTTCTCTCAAACACGCGGAGGTCGAAGGCGTCTACAAGATGAAGGTCGGCGAGTCCCAGACCGTCGTCCTCCAAGTTTATTTTAAGGACGGCATCCTCCGAACGCTCACGAACGGCGACGGCGAGGTCACGGTCTGGACGGCGGTCGAAGGGAAGCCTCTTGAGTACACCTATACATCCAGGCGAGATGGGACTTTCCGCCTGGCCTTCGAACCGGATGATAAAGGCAATTGCACCCGGCTTCACCTCCTCAATGAGAAGATCAAACTGGACACCCGCGGCGCCAAGCAGCGGGACTTCGACGATCCGAACGCCGACCCCTACTCACGCTCCGACCGGCTCGGATACATTGAGCGCAACTATCACAAGTCCCAACACCTCATCCCCATGCGTGACGGCATCCGCCTCATGACCCACGTTTACAGCCCGCTCGACACATCCACCCCGCATCCCATCCTCCTCTACCGTGAGCCTTACGGGATCGAGCCCTATGACGACGTTTACAGAGCCTCCGTCCTGCCCTCCCTCTTTTTCGCCAAGGCCGGCTACATCCTCGTCTACCAGGATATCCGAGGGCGCGCCCGCTCCGAGGGCTCGTTCAACTTCATGGCCCCTTACATTCCCGATAAAAGATCCCCGGCCGACGTCGACGAAAGCAGCGACGCCTACGACACCATCGAATGGCTCCTCCAGAATATCCCCAACCACAATGGAAAAGTCGGCGTCTGGGGAAGCTCTTACCCCGGATTTACGGCCACCATGGCCGCCATCGACGCCCATCCCGCCGTGGCCGCCGTCTCCATCCAGGCGCCCATGTCTGATCTTTTCCTCGGGGACGACGGTCACCATTACGGGGCCTTCTATCTGTCCCACTTTGCCTCCTACTCCTACGGTGTCTGGGTCAACCGGGAGAAGCCGGCCCCCTTCCACGGCCGCAATTTCCCTTTCGGCACGCCAGACGGCTACGATTTCTTCCTCAAGCTCGGCCCCCTCAAGAACATCACGGCCGCGATGTTCAAGGAAAGAAACGACATGTGGGCGGACGCCATGGCCCACGAAACCAACGACGACTACTGGAAATCCCGCTCGACCTACAGGCACCTGAACGCCATCAAGCCGGCCATCATGGTCGTCGGGGGATGGTACGACGGAGAGGACCTCCTCGGCACGCTCCGGACCTACAAAACCATCGAAAAGAGAAATCCAGGGATACAAAACACTCTGATCATGGGACCATGGATCCACAGCAGCTGGAACCGGACATACAGAGTCAACGAAGACAGGGGCCCCTTCTCCTTCACCGGCACCAGCGCCTACTACATGGAAAAGGTCGAGTTCCCCTTTTTCGAGGCCCACCTGAGGGGAGTGGAGATGCCGATCCCGGCCGAGGCCCTGGTTTATGATACCGGAATCAACGCGTGGGAATCCCACGATACGTGGCCGCCCGCCCGGGCCCAACGGAAAAAGCTCGTTTTTTCTGAAAAAGGAAGCCTATTGCCTCCTGGCGCGTCCTCTTCATCGGGAACGGAATTCGACGAGTACGTCAGCGACCCGGCCAAGCCCGTCCCATACAGCCTCCGGCCCGACATCCCGTACGACTGGGACTATTTCGTCGAAGATCAGAGATTCGCCTCCTCCCGGCCCGACGTCCTAATCTATGTCACCGATCCTCTCACCGAGGACATGCGGGCAGCCGGCCCCATCACCGCCGAGCTCTATGTTTCGACGACCGGAACGGACGCCGACTGGGTGGTCAAGGTTATCGACGTCTACCCCGGGGACGCGCCGGACCCCAAGCCGAATCCCCTGAACGTCCGGATGGGCAATTACCAGAGGCTCATCCGCGGGGACATCATCCGGGGGAAATTCCGCGACAGCTTCGAGAACCCCGAGCCCTTCGTGCCCGGAGAAGTGACCAAGGTCGGCTTCGAGCTCCCCGATATCGCCCACACCTTCCTCAAAGGCCACCGCATCATGGTCCACGTCCAGAGCTCCTGGTTCCCGTTATTCGACAGGAACCCCCAGACCTTCTGCAACATCCGGGAGGCCGGGGAGAAGGATTTCCGGAAGGCGACTCACCGCGTCTACAGGTCCGCCGACTACCTCTCGGGGATCTGGATGTGGATTCTCTCCGAGCCCCCGCCATCTCAACACGGACTGCCGGATCCGGCCACTTCTCTCCCTACTCTTCATCCTTCAAGACTCTATAGCGAATAGTGTGGTTGGGGTTAAACTGCGGAGGAGAGCAGCCGCAATCTGCCGCAGCGACCATTGAGGGGACGGCGTTAAGAACCCGATTGGGAGCGAGGCAGATTGGGGCTGATCATACTCCCCGTCCTATCCTGGCTGCCACACTTCCCGGCATAGAGCCATCCTTCAATTGACATCTTGTCCGCGGCTATGATACCACTCGTATTACCTAGGATTGGGACAAAGCGGGCTTTAAGCAAGAGCTTTGATGCCAGTCATATGAGGCGGTGAGAATGTCAGTGAAGTGCCCTCAATGTCAGCATGAGAACCCAGAAGACACCTTGTATTGCGGCAAATGTGCAACACCACTAAAACCCGCTGCAGACATCTCTATTACAAAAACCCTGATCGCTCGCGAAAAGAAGTTACAAAAGGGGAGCAAGATTGCAGAAAGGTACCAAATCCTGGAAGAGCTGGGTCGAGGGGGGATGGGGGTGGTCTATAAAGCCGAAGATACAAAGCTGAAAAGGACAGTCGCCCTCAAGTTTCTGCCGCCGGAGCTGACCCACATTTCAGAGGTTAAAGACCGATTCATGAGAGAGGCACAGGCCGCTGCGGCACTGGACCATCCCAATATCTGTACGGTGTATGAGTTCGACGAAACAGAAGATTCGTCCTTCATTTCCATGGCTTATATTGGAGGGCAGAGCTTAAAAAAGAGAATCGAATCAGGCCCCTTGGAGCTGGAAGAGGCCCTGAAAATTGCCACCCAGGTGGCCGAAGGTTTGCAGGAAGCCCACAAGAAAGGGGTCGTGCACCGGGATATTAAAAGCGCCAACATCATGGTGACGGAAAGAGACCAGGCGAAGATCATGGATTTTGGATTAGCCAGAGTCGCCGGAGGCACCCTGTTGACCAAGGATGGCTCGACCATGGGGACAGTGGCCTACATGTCTCCCGAGCAGGCGCGGGGCAAGGAGGTGGACCAGCGGACGGACATCTGGTCAT
>JAFGRZ010000159.1 GCA_016934895.1 Candidatus Aminicenantota bacterium | reverse complement strand
GCCGACGAACCGGGCGCCTGGGAATTCCCGCTGCTCGACTTCTGGCCCGATCCCGGCGCTTACACGCTGCGGATCGAGTGTGTGGGGCGGAATCCACGGAGCGCCGGATACTCTTGTGTCGTCGCGGCCGTCCGGCTCCTCGAGCGCCGCCCCCGCGTGGCCGAATGGGCTCACGACAAGGACAAGGATTGGCGCGAGAACCCGATCCTCTACGAATAAAAAGACCGCTCTTCCCGGATTGATTATGTGCATTACGTATGGCGTCCCCCGAATTGTTACCTAACTCCCGGGATATCTCCCGACGAAACAAGGATCGCTTTGACCATTCAAGTGTCGGATAAGGTGGACATCTGGATCTGGGACCTGGCTCGCGCGAGCCTGACGAAGCTGGCTTTTGATGCCCCCCGGAGGTGGGCCCTCTTTGGTCACCCGACGGCCAGCGCGTCGTCTTTTCTTCGAATCGCGGCGACAGCCCCTTATGGTCGCCGGACGGCCGGGAGCTCGTCTTCCGCGATGGTGACCAGGTCATAGCTGTCCCGGTGAAAACGGATCCGACGTTCAGCTTCGGAACGCCCAAGATGCTCTTTCAAGGGACTTATGCTCGCTCTGTCTTATGGTACGACGATTGGGATCAGGCCACGTGGGACATCAGCCCGGACGGCCGGCGGTTCCTGATGATGAAAGAGACCGGGATTGCCGCATCGGGAGTGGTCCGGTCGCGGAAGATCACCGTCGTCCTGAACTGGTTTGACGAACTCAAGCGGCGGGCGCCGGTGAAATGATCGACAAAACGGAAATGCGCCGGGTCTTGAATCCTCGCCGCACCCCACAAGTTTAGCCCTGCTTTCCGTTTTTTCTTCCTGGGAAGAAGAGAACCGGCCCCTCTATCTCTTTGCTTTTTTGGGTGTAGAAAGGTTGGTCTCCTTGGGGAACGCCCCCTTTATTGACAATTATTCAAATATCTGATATTCTGATTTCAGAAGTTTATATGGGCAGGATTCCATGAAAGATGTCAAACCGTATAAAGCCGAGATAAGAGCCCGCGGACAGCTCACGATTCCCAAGGAAGTGCGTGAGAAAGGACCGCTATATGAGGGAGAAACAGTGTCCATCATCCCCATCGGGGACTCGATCCTGGTCACTCCGCAACAACTCGCCTTGGATGAGGCGCGCCGTGAAGTTCGCAAGATCATAAAGGCCTCGGGCGTAACTCTCGAGGATTTGCTCCATGGGCTCGAGGACGAACGGGAGTCCCTCTTCAAGGAAACCTATGGAGAAAAAAAGACATAGGATTTTTCTCGATTCGAATGTCATATTATCCGGGCTTTTTTCAGAAAGAGGAGCACCACGCCTTATTCTCGACCTTCTCAGCCTGGATCTTCCCGTCCTAACCGGACTCACAGGGCGGTTCAACCTGATGGAAATCGAGCGAAACCTCGAGAAAAAAATGCCCGCCGCGCTTCCAGCCTACCTCAGCTATCTTCCTCGGCTAAAGCTTGAGGTCATCCCATTGCCCTCCCGCGAAGACCTCCGGCCTCTCTCCGGCACCGCTGAGGAGAAGGACCTGCCCGTACTGGCTTCGGCTGTCAACGGTCGAGCGGATTATCTTGTGACTGGGGATAAAAAGCTCCTTGCCCTTATCGGACGGGAAGGAGTCCTTCCTTTCAAGACCGTCAGCCCCTCTGAATTCCTGGACAGGCTTTTGCCTGAAATCTTGGCCGGAAAGCCCGCGAACTCAGTCTAGGCATTCTTCGCGATCTTGTCGCTTGAGAAGTTCAAGATCATTACCAGAACACTTTTGTCTGGACAAGCGCTGGACAAAATTCATCGAGACCAACGCCTGATCGGAAGCCATATCGAGCGGCACGAGTGTCATATCGAATCCGACTTGTTACTGATCCATAAAATGGAAGAAAGGCAGATCATTTTTGAGCGGATGGGGAGGCATTCAGACTTGTTCAAGAAATGAAATGACACAGCGACCTATAATTTCCCACAGGTGCGTTCATTTTTTTGTAGTTGACTAACCCTCCCATTCCTTGATACTCTTTAGCCACACCTGAAGGTAGGGACGATCCGTGGTTAAGTGTCCCAAGTGTCAGCTCGATAATCCCGAGACTTCGAAGTTCTGTGCCGATTGCGGGTAGAGGCTTATTCGGGGACATGAACCGAATTCTCCGGAATTCGGTATCGTGTCCCCCGGTTCCAAAACTGAAATCCTTCAAGCCCCGATCAAAGAATTGACCACGGGTTCGACCTTTGCCGGCCGCTACCAGATCATAGAAGAAATTGGCAAGGGAGGAATGGGCCGGGTCTGCAAGGTCTTTGACACGGAGATCAAAGAAAAAATCGCCCTCAAGCTGCTCAAGCCGGAGATCGGGATCGACGAGGAGATGATCGAGCGATTCCGAAACGAGCTCAAGCTCGCCCGCAAGATCAGCCAGAGAAATGTCTGCCGCAGCCTGGTTTGAACTGGTAAGTGACGATAAAAAATCTTTCCGCGAGGGTTTCGAACTGACCGGAGACATCGTATATTATTTCGCCGATTACGAGCATAGCGGGAGCTTAACGACACCCTACTCCGAAAGTCCCATCGTCCAGGACATGAAGGCAAATCAGTGATTGATAGGCATTCGTGTCCACAATCGGGGGGAAAGCCAAACAAAGTTCCGTCCCGCCTTGAGCCTCATTGTGGACATCAGAGCCTGGCGATATTCAATCCTTCGATCAGGCTGTAATCCCGCACATCCAGAGTCGCCAGGGAAAAGCCCAGCGAAATACAGGTCGCGGCGATGATCAAGTCGTGAGCTCCGACGGTCTTTCCCCTTTTGGCCAAACTCGCCCAGATCCGAGCATAAATCCTGGCGGCGCCGATGTCGAAGGGGAAAACGGTGAACACCTCAATAATTTTGCCGACAAAGGCTTCCCTGATGATCCTCCGCTTCTCGGTGTCCGCACGATGAACACCGTGCAGCAATTCGGAAACCGTAATAGCGGAAATCCCGAAGGGTTCTTTTTCCCGGCCCAGGATGAACTGATCCAGCCTCGAAGACGCTTTCTCCAGTCCGATGAGGACGCTCGTATCAAAGATGACTCCCATCAGCTCCCTTTTGGAAGAACGGGTTGGTTTTCGCGCGCATCCCTGATGTCGGATTCAAAGGCCTGGCTTTCAGCGCCGAGTTTTGGGACAGCAGCCAGGAGGCTTTTCAGTTCACCCAGGGTCTTGGCCTCAAACGGCTGGAAAGCCGGGGAGATCGACGCCACGATTTTTCCTCCTCGAACAACTTTGTAAGAATCACCCTTATAATAAACATGACTCAGGATCTCTGAGAATCTTCTCACCGCCTCGGTCGCGCTGATTTTTTTTCCGCTCATGATGTCATCTGTAAATTGTGATATTCATATTTTACATAATAACGCGAGGATGTCAAATTCTTTTTGGATCATGATTTTTCTCCCGGAATAAACCTTTTTGCGCGAATATATGTATTATTATATAAGAGAAATATATGGGAGAGGACCGATGAAGCTACTATCGCGAAGCGAGGAGATCATTCTCCTGGCCGTCTGGAGGCTCGAGGGCAACGCCTTCGGCATTTCCATCCGCGACCAAGTTTCGGATGCCACGGGATATCGATGGACCCTGGGGGCGGTCTATGTCCCGCTGGATAAGCTCACCCGCAAGGGCTATGTGGCCAAGTCGTACAGTCGGCCGATGCCTCGGAGGGGCGGCCGGAGCAAAGTCCTCTACCATCTGACTCCCGAAGGGCGGGAAGCGCTGCGGGCCGTCCGCGAAATCCAGACATCGTTGTGGAAAGGCATCCCGGGGCACGCCTTCAAGGAAGAGGCATGAATTCCGCGAAAAATCCTCCCGGACCGCCTCGTCTCATTCGGCGGGTCGTCCGCCTTTTGCTTCGCCACGAGGACGCGATAGGACGCGCAGCTGATTTTGACGAGGTTTCCATGGAGGAAGGATGGGAGGGCGGAGTCGAG
>JAFGRZ010000158.1 GCA_016934895.1 Candidatus Aminicenantota bacterium | reverse complement strand
TCTACTTCCACCGGACCGATGTGCATTTCCCTTTCTTTGTCGGCCATCATGTCCAGCTCCCAAATGACCTCATCCCAGCCGAATTTATCACCCTGGTCTTTTTCCAGTATGGGAAATCTCAAATACGTTTCGTCAAAGTCCTGTTTGATCTTGGGCAACGCTTCCTTGATGGCGGCCTCATCCCATTTCCTCAGGTTCCCGATCAGTCTCTCCAGATTGGCGTTGCACTGGCCGACCCAGGCGTTCACGCTTTTTTTGATTGGAGCCGGGACCTCATCTCTGAGCGTCCAGACATAGTCTTGTCCCGATAGATCAGAGTTGCCGGCCGCCGGTGTCAAAAACAGCGCCGCACAGATACCCAAAAGCCAAACAGATTTGGATTTTCTCATTTTCCCCTCCTTCCCAGATTTCTGCCGCGGATACCATACCCTTGAACCGGATTTCTTAGACGGTCGATCACCCCCTTCCACTTTGTGTCCCTATAATTTGGCGAATGTCCTCAATTTTTCCCTATACTTCGCTTTTTCCCCCCGCAAAATCTCCCGGTACAGCGGCTCACTGTTCAGCCTCTTGAAAATGGGGTTATTGGCCAACAAGAGATATGAAAACAGGTATTCGCCCCGCTCTTCAAAGCCGCGCTCTATGCCTTCCCTGATGATGCGAACCGCTTCCTCTTTCCTATCCAGAAGTATGTCGATGCAGGCGGTGAGCCAGTTCATGGCCTCCTGGCTGCTTGTGAGCCTCAATCTCTCCAACGCTCTTTCCTTTTCTCCCCGGGCCGCCAGCAGCAACGCTTGCAGCAAGTTCATCTCCCTTTCCGGATGGATCTTCCGGACAATGTCGATTTCCTTCTGCGCTTCCTCCAGCCGATTCATCATAATGAGGCCGGTCGCGCAGTGATACCGGGCGTTATACCGTTCGGGAGCCAGCTGGATGGCTTTTTCGGCCTCCAGGACGGCCTCCTTGAACTTCCCCAAGTAAATCAGGCTTGTGGCTATCAAAACGCGGGTGTTGAAGGAGTTGGGATCGATCTCGGCCGCCCGGGACAAATACTTGACGGCTTTGTCGTACAAGCCCACGCTCCTCAAGAACGCCCCCACGTCCTGATTGACGATGAAATTGTTCGGGTCCAGTTCAAAGGCCTGTTTGAACTGGTGGGAGGCCCGGACATTGTCCTTGTAGTTGAAGTGCATCCAGCCGACGCCGAGGTTGGTTTCCGCGAAATCCGGCGCGGCCTCATAGGCCCGAAGATAGGACTCCCTCATCTTTCTCATGTCTTCGGGGTCCTTGGAAACGTTGTTATAGCGCGCCTCATAGGCGTTTCCCAGGCCCCAGTGGGCCAGCGCATACTTCGGTTCGATCTCGATGGCTCGTTCATACATCCTGACGGCCTGGGCAAAATCCTCGGGGCGGAAATGAGCGTGATACTCTTTCTCGATCAGCCTCATCCCCTCCCAATAGCAGTTGTAGGCTTCGAGATTCGTCGGTTCTCTCTTCTTGAAGCTTCTCAACCGCTCCTCGGCCAGGCTCGCCCGGAGTGCGCCGGCGGTGTACCTCGAAATCTCGTCCTGAACAGCGTAGATATCCTCGAGGTCAGCCTGATAGTCATAGTAATTGACCACGGATCCGGTCTTGGCTTCGATCAAGTCCAGCCTCAGCAGGAGCCGCGCTCCCTCGCCCTTGAGGGTCAGCTTCAGGAGATAGTCGGCGCCCAGCTCCTTGCCGATTTCCAGATAGCCTTTCCCCGCATAATCATAGCCGGCAAGGGAAGGCGCAGGGACGACCCGCAGCTCAGGGATGCTGGTGAGCCTGGCGCTGATGTCCGATTGGAGACCGTACAGGGGGATTTTCTGGCCCATTTGTGGATCCATGTCCAATATCGGAAGGACGGCCAGCGAGACTTTCCACCAGGGCATCCGGGGCGGTGCCGAGAGCCTCTCGGAGATGAAATAGCCGCCGCTCGCTAAAACGGCGATAAGAAGAAGGGCGTGCGGAATGCGCCGTTTGAAGGCCCATCTCCAAGGCCGAATCCAGGCCGGTTCGGGCCTTGGAGCCGGGATCCGCGTCGTTAAAAATTCTATTCCCAGCGAATCCAAGTCTGAGATGAGCTCTTCGGCTATCTGATAGCGGTTCTCCCGGTCTTTTTGCAGGCATTTCATGATGACCTGCACAAGGGCCTCCGGAATCTCCGGATTGGCGCTCCGGGGGTCGGGCGGTTCCTTGATCAGGCGCTCCATGGCCGTGCTATAAGGGCTGTCCCCCTCGAAAGGGACCCGTCCGGTCAGCATCTCGTAGAGCACAATCCCCAGAGAATACAGGTCCGAGCGGCCGTCGGTCCCACTCCCCTCCACCTGCTCCGGGGAAAGGTAGGACGGCGTGCCCATTCCCGGATTCGTCAGGGTCCCGTCGTCGCCTTTTCTCAGCCGGGCGAGCCCGAAATCCGTGATCCGGGCCGTCCCTTCTTCGTCGATCATGATATTGTGGGGCTTCAAATCCCGATGGACGACTCCGGTCCGATGCGCCTCAGCCAGCCCCGCCGCGACCTGTTTCGCGATCGGAATGGCCTGCTGGGCGTCCAGGCGGCCGACTTTCCTGATCAGGCTTTTCAGGTTCTCGCCCCTCACGTATTCCATGGTGATGTAAGGAATGCCCTCTTCTTCGTTGAGATCGAACATCCGGGCCACGTTCTTATGGATCACCTGGCGTGCGGCCTTGAGCTCCGTCCGGAAACGGTCCACGGCCTGGGGGTCCTGGGCGAGCTCGGGCCGGATGAACTTGACGGCGATCTCCTCATCGACCTTCTTGTCCAGCGCCCGGTAAACGCGCCCCATGCCGCCTTTGCCCAACTCCTCGATGATCTGGTATCTCTCGGCAAATGTCGAACCGATGGGCAGGGTCATGAAGGGGAGTTTAATAGTCGTTGTCCGGGAGACCTCCTCTCCCTCGTCCGGGTCGAGTCGTGTTCCGCAGCCGCCGCAGAATCGCTGCGTTTCCGGGTTTTGTAGAGAGCATTTGGGACATTTCATTCTCTGCAGGTCCCTCCGGTCCGCGTTATTTAAAAAGATAGCAATAACGGGATGACGAGTCAAACGAAATCTGGCCGCCCCGGGGAGGCAAATTCGGTCAACTCCGCCCGGGGAAGACCATTTTCTCCTCCTGAGCCTCCCCCTGTGCGAGGACAGGACAATTTGTTAAAATAAATTTGGGCCGCCCGGGGCGCTGCCAAGGGAAAGGCATCCGTGTGGAGAAAAGAGTCTTGGGTTTCATCAAATAAAGACCCGTCGGCTGGAATGAACAGATTGACCAGATCCGCACTCATCGCCGGCGGAACGCTATCTGTCGCTCTCGGCGCAGTGGGCATTTTCATGCCCGTCCTGCCTACGACCCCGTTTTTGCTTCTGGCCGCCGTCTGTTATGCCAGGAGCTCGGACCGGCTTTACCGCTGGCTTCTGAACAACCGCTGGTTTGGGGAATCCATCAGGAACTACCGGGAAGGCCGAGGCCTGCCGCTCCGGCTGAAAATACTGACGATCTTGACATTATGGCTCACGATCGGAATATCGGCGTTTTTCGCCGTTTCATCCTTGTGGTGCCGAATAGTCCTTTTCCTTATCATGGGAGGCGTCACTCTGCACTTG
>JAFGRZ010000157.1 GCA_016934895.1 Candidatus Aminicenantota bacterium | reverse complement strand
GGAGTCGTGGCGAAGGCGAGGGCGTTTTCCTTGTCGTTGAACGTGTCGATGATGACGGCGAAGAAATCGGAGCTCGCTTCCTGAAGGTCCCGTTTCTTGGAGCGGGCCTGTATCCGGGCCGGCTCGCGGTCGTAGAGCCTTCCCGCCACCCAGAGATATTCGTCATCGAAGCCGACCTTGAGCTCTGTTTTTTCGGACGGCGGGAACCCGAAATTCGGCGTCATCATGACCATGGGGAGGACTTGAATATTCCTCCAGGCATCTTCTTCACTGAGGCCGTCGAAGGTCACAGGGGAGCGCAGTCTCTGGATGGAGACCGGCGTTTCCGAGCGGGTGGCGATCGAAAGCGGATTCTTTTCCTGAGGGCCGGCGGGGCAGACGAAGAAGGCGGTGAGAATCAGGAGAGCGGTGACGGACCGGACGGGGCGCATTTCGTCATCTGGAAAGCCGAAACAAAGCGCTAAGATAATCAAAAGGGTCCCAAATGTCAAAACTTATCCTTTTTATTTTGAAATGTGGTATAAGGAGGCCCGTAGGTTCCATCTCGATGCCGTTACGCTCCAAGAAAGTGATCGTCGTCATGCCGGCCTATAACGCCGAGAAGACGCTGGAGCGGACCCTCGACGATATCTCGCGGGACTGGGTGGACGAGATCATCCTCGTCGACGATCGAAGCCGGGACGGGACGGTGGCGCTCGCCCGGAGGCTCGGACTCCGCGTCTTCGTCCACGAAAAGAACAAAGGCTACGGGGGGAATCAGAAGACGTGTTATCGTGAAGCGCTCAACCTGGGCGGCGACATCATGGTCATGGTCCATCCCGACCACCAGTACGACCCGACGGTCATCCCCCAGCTCATCCAGCCGCTCCTCGACGAGGAATGCGACGCCGTCTTCGGGTCGCGGATGCTGGGCGGGCGGCCCCTCGAGGGCGGAATGCCGAAATGGAAATACCTGGCCAACATTTTCCTGACCGCCATAGAGAACGCGGCTTTTTACATGTACCTCACGGAGTACCACTCCGGCCTGCGGGCTTATTCACGGCGCTATTTGGAGACGGTCCGGTTCGACCTGAACTCCGACGATTTCGTCTTCGACTCCGAGATCATCGCCCAGGGCGTCATCCACAAGATGAGGATCAAGGAGATCCCGATCACGACCCGCTATTTCGAGGAGGCCAGCAAGATCGGGTTCCTGCGGAGCCTCGTCTACGGCTTCTCCATCCTCAAGACGCTGGTCAAGTTCAAGCTTCACAAGAAGGGGATCATCCGCTCGGCGCAGTTCGGCTGAGCCGCGCCTCATTCGAGGGCGATCTCGAAATGATAGGGGTAGAGGTCGGGGCGGACGGCCTCGTCCTTTCCCAGCTCGAGGATCAGCTCGTAATAGCTTTTCGTCCCGAGCCGGTAGCGGGGGAGGTCCGGAAGATCGAACGTCTGGACCTCCCTGGCGGTCCGGCCCCGAGCCAGGACCTCATCGAAGAGGCTGAGCCCGTACTCGTAATTCCCCCGGGTTGAGCCCATGGTGATCCGCAGCCTTTCAACCGGCTGCCGGACCGTCAGATAGAACCGGTATGAGCGGCCGTCCTCGCGGAGCCGGAACCGTCCCGGTTCGACCATCCGGGCCGCCTGCGACAGGGAATAAAAGGTCACGTTTTTTCCGGGGAAGAGCCGCGTGCGGACCGGGTTCCGCAGCGTCAGACGGGGATAGAGGACAAGGCCGAAAAAGAAGACGACAAGCGCGGCGCAGGCGATCAGAAGGTGGGAGGAAAAGTTCAAACGCAGCGGCCTCCTTTTCGTCACGGCATAGAGGACGATGAGAAGGACGACGAGCCCCGGCCAGATGAGGTTGGGGAGCCAGGTCCCTTCTCCGGACTTGATGTAGGAGGGCAGATACTCGGTGATCTGGAAGTGAAGATTGCTCAGGAGATAGAACAGGCCGGCGCCGCGCTCCCTCGGCCCCCGGGTCGTCTCCTGGTAGAGATTGAGGGGTGTCAGGCAGAGAATGACGACGAAAAGAACGCTCAGCCCGGCGGCCAGGTTGAAAACCGCCCTGCAAACGGTCTTGCGCTGGCTGACCAGGAAATACCCCACCCAGAGGGTCAGCGCCCAGACCACGGCCACCAGGGGCCTGGCCTGGGGGGCGTAGCCCGTCCGTTGGGTGAGGAAGGCCGAGACGAGGACGTAGGGAACCGTCAAGACAAAAAGAAGCCAGAAGTCCCGCCTCTTCTGCCGGAACATTTCCACGGCCCCGAAGAGCGCGAAGAAAAAGAGCGGGGCGTAGAAGAAGAGGCCGTCGCGCTGGTCGAGAAAATACCCGGCCAGCGTCTGCCAGCGGTCCCGCCAGGGGATCCGGAAGAGGAGGTTCTTCGCAAAGCGAAGGAGTTTCTCGCCCGAGTCCGTCATCGGGCCCGCCCAGGAGACAGTTGAGAGCGAAAAGCTCCCGTAGAGCGCGTGCTGGAACTGAAGGTAGAGGAAGATGACCGCCGCCGCGGTCCCGGTGAAAACGAGGGGAGGCCAACGGGATTTCGATCTCCCGATCAGCGTGAAGAGGCCGTAGATAAAGAGGGGGACGAAGAGGGCGAGGTACTTCAACGCGTGGAACCAGAAAAAAGAGGCCAGGAAAAGCCCGCAGCCGGCCGCCTTCATGGGATTGAGGTCGGGTGAAAAGCGGAGAATCCGGAAGACCGCCAGGGAGAGGGCGGCGACGACGATTTCCGGATAGACATGGACGGAATAGAAAAAGACCGGCACCGTGAAGCTCGTCAGGAACCAGAGCCAGCGGGCGAGGCCGTCTTTGCCCCATTCGCTCCGGGCGTAGAGATAGATCTGGACAGCGAGGAATCCCCCCCAGAGGCTCATCCCCAGCCGCAGGAGGAAGACGAGCGCCTTCCCTTTGGCCAGGCCGCTGAGAGCGTAGAATGGGAACATCAGGAAAGCAACCCCAGGGGAATGGAAGGAATAGAGCCGGCCCGGCTGGGCGCCCCGGACGACATGGGCTCCGGTTTTGCCTTCGAACATCATGAAACCGGCGTAGTCCCGCTGTTCGTAGTTATTCGCCAGGTCGAAATCCCTGTCATGAAGCAGGCTGTGGCTGATGATGAGATAATGCGGTTCGTCCCCGCTGAAGGTCACTCCCCGCGAGATCTGGATGAGCGAGCCCGCATTGAAGGTCAGGAGAGAAAACAGAAAAAGGATGACGGCCTTCTTTTTGAGAGGCAGGGCCGAGAACTTCCTGTCCCAGGTTTTCCAAAAGGGATCCGAGTCCCGTCCCCAGCGCCTGATTTGGACCGCCTTGAGATAGATGATCGCCCCGGCGGTCCCCGATGCGAACAACTTCAGCCTCGCGAGGAGGTCGGCGGCCCCGATAAAATGGCGGAGCGCAATCGGAGCCAGGCTCAGAAAAAGGAGCGGCAGAAAGGTCAGGAAGTCCTGCTCGAG
>JAFGRZ010000023.1 GCA_016934895.1 Candidatus Aminicenantota bacterium | reverse complement strand
GCCTCTCCAGGAAGATCCTGAAGGCTGCGATTGCGCATCGGCCATATAGGCCATGACGATGCTAAAATGAGTTTGCACGATGTTTTCCCCATCCCGGCTTCGCATCGAGCCAAAGGACCGGTCCCCCTGGGGGACCTGCCCGCGATCGAGGATCTCATCGATTACATCGACCATACAGCGGGTATTCGCCGGAGGATATCGAGAAGATCATGGGTGAGAATTTCGTCCGCGTCTGGAAACGGGTTGCAGGTTAAGGGAGAAAATACGCAAGGTTCAGCCGGATACCGGGGCAGTGCAGGCATCCGTTTCGATATCATCAAAAAACAGTCCATTTGATATCAGTAAACAGAGCGCAACGGAAAATGCTTGACAAGGGGCGAACTGTTTTGCTATAGTGCAATCGATTGAGCCAAACGATTGAGTCGAGCGGATTAGAAGTTGATGATCGACGGGCAGAAAGCCTCTGTCACCAGCCCTTTCATTTTGCCTTTTTTCCCATCCGATTACGAGGCCTGCGGAAAGGCTATGCGTGATGTCGTTCTCCCGCCCGCGACACGCCTTCCCCGGGGAAAAGGAGGTGAACCGCGTTCAAAGCATTCCATCATTCACGCTTCAAAAAGAAAACTATAATGGAGGTCATATGAATTTCAAACCCAAAAAACTCTTTCTGATTCTCGGACTTCTGGCGATCGCATCCGCCGGGGCGCTCCACGCCCAGGTCACCACGGGGACGTTGCGAGGCTACGTCACCGACACCGAGGGGGAGGCGCTGCCGGGGGTCAACCTCGAAATCACGAGCGACGCCCTGATGAGTCCGCGCTCGGCGATCACCGATTACCGGGGGCAATTTCGTTTTCTCTATCTGCCGCCCGGACGGTACACGATCTGCGCCAAGCTCGAGGGATTCGAAACGTGCTGGACGAGGGGTGTCCCCGTCCAGGTCGGCCAGATTTCGAACGCGGACATCGTCATGAAAATCGGCACCCTGGAAACGACTATCGAGGTCACGGCCGAGCGTCCGAATATCGACGTCGAGAGCAGCTCCAAGAGCTATGTCGTTTCGACCGAGCTCCTGGCCACCGTCCCGTTGGCGCCCCGGGTGGACTATGTTGACGTTTTCCACACCCTGCCCGGCGTCGCCGGCGAGTCCCTCGGCTCGCCCCTGGTCAACGCCGGGGGCGTCACCCACAACCTCAGAAATTCGACCTATTTCTGGAGCTATCACAACCAGGACGACGGCTACGAGAACAAGATCCTGGTCGACGGCATGGACATCATGGACTCCATGAGCGGGACCTCCTACGCCAATTTCAACTACGAGGCCATGGAGGAGATCGACGTCAAGACGGCCGGCGCCACGGCCGAATACGGCAACGCCCGGTCCTCGTACATGAACATCGTCACCAAGTCCGGTGGGAACACGCTCAAGGGCTCGGCCTTTCTCCAGTTCCAGCCCCAGTCGTTCAACTGGTCGAATATCGAGGGCGGTGTCGCCAGCAAAACGAGCTACATCATCCCCAACGTCCTGCTCAGCGGCCCGATCATGAAGGACAAGCTCTGGTTCCTGGCCACGTACAAGTTCGACAATCAGGATTACCAGATCCCCAACACGATCGTGGAACCCAAGCTCGTCCAGAAGACCCGGGGCCACATGCCCTTCTTCAAGCTGACCTTCCAGCCCGTGCCCAAGCACACGATCAGCGCCGTCTTCCAGAGCGACTACTATGAGATCGAGCCCAGCGGCTTTCCGAGCAGCGCCTATTCTAGGCTCGAAACCGCCAACCGGGCCGCTCGGGGCGGGCCGATGTACTCGCTGACCTGGCGCTGGCTCATCACGGACGCGGCCTATTTCAATTTCACCGCCGGCTACAACCACAAGCCCCGCGACACCTACGCGATCAATCGCGTCCCCCGAAGGCAGTACACGGAAAGGTTCCAGGGCGGATCCACTCTTTTATACGAGGGCGGTTACGGCGAGGACTATGTCTCCGTCCGGGAGAACGCCTTGATCTCCGGCAACCTGACTTATTACGCCCAGGACCTGGCCAATACGGGCTCCCATGAATTCAAGGTGGGCGTCGATATCCGTCCCTGGCAGCACGTCACGCGGAGCCGGATCTATTGCGTGGACGACCTCGGTTTCTACCGGTACCGTTACGGATTGAATTACGCAAACTACGGCCTGTCCGAGCCCTACGTCTACCGCGGCTACAAGACCAAGGGCGCCCCGGGATTGCCCCAGGATCGCTACGACAACGAAGTCGTCGTGACCAACGAGAACGTCTTCGTCCAGGACCGATGGGTCCTGACGAAGAACCTGAGCATCCAGCTCGGCCTCCGCTGGGAACATCAGCGCGAGAACATGTACTTCCGCGACGAGATCCCGGCCGAGTATGATGTCATCTACTCGGGAATGCGCAACAACATCGAGTTCGACGACAGCGGGCTCGCCCCCCGCCTGGGCCTGACCTACAACTGGGAAAATGTCGGCGTCTTCAAGTTCCATTTCGGCCGCTACTTCGAGTACGTCGGCACGGGAGATTACAACAACTACGCGCGCACCATCGCCTTCCCCGAGTACCGGATGAGCACGGCCAACATCGGCCTGGGGCCCGAGGCCATGACTCCTTATACGGATCCCGAGCTGGCCTACGGCGTCGACTACAACAAAGATATGCAGATGGAGTACAACGACGAGTTCAGCGTTTCGTTCGAGCGGGAGCTCTTCGCCGACCTCGTCTTCGAAACGTCGTTCATCTATCGCGCCATCAACACGTCCTATATGGAAAACATCAATCCCATCTTCGAGAACGGGGCCTTCGTCGATTACAAATTCCCCGACTTCAACTACATCAATCAGAGGACATGGTACGACGGCGACGACCGGCGCTGGAAGTTCGACTACAAGGGCCTCCAGTTCAACATCAAGAGGAACTTCAGCGGCAACTGGGGCATCATGGCCAACTATTCGCGGATGTGGCGCAAGTACTACAAGCTCGCTTTCGACCCGGGCGACCCCTTCCAGTTCGTCTATGACAACCCGAGCGACCTGGATATGCCCGACTACGGCATCCGGTGGTCCTTCCATTTCACGGCGTTCTACCGCCTGCCGTGGGACATCCTGCTCTCGACCTTCGTCAACGGGCATTCCGGGGTTTTCGTGCAGGATACGACCGGCGATTATGCCTGGGATGCGAGCGCTCCGACGGTCACCATCTCCAACGGCCGCCGCGTCTCCGACATCGTCTGGCAGGCGTTCAACAACTATTACGTCGGCGGCTCCTGGGGAGCCAGCGGCCGGTACACGGACGACATCTGGAGCGTCAACCTCCGCCTGGCCAAGGGAGTCCCCATCGGACGCTTCCGCCTCGAAGTGGCCATGGACCTTTACAACGCGTTCAACTGGGGCAAGTACAACATGTACTACACGACGGACATCCGCCGCGACTACGTGGACGGGAGCGGGATCAACCAATATCAAAGAATGATTACCCCGCAATCGCCGCGCGTCGCTCAGCTCACGTTCAAGGTCGAGTTCTAAGGACAGAACGAACCTCTGGATCCTTTTCCGGGCGGGCCGCCTCCGAGGCCAAGGCCGAAGAGGCGGCCCGCCTCTCTTCTTACGCAGGGCCGCCGGCCGGCCCTGAAAACGCCCCCCTTTTCGAGAAAGAAAACCTCGGAATCCGATATGGCGGAATTGGAAAAATCCCGGCAATCGTCCTATACTGATATCATCTCTCGAGCGAGGACCGAATGAAAAGCCAGACGAGTTTTTTCGGCGATAGAGGTGTGGTCCGCCGCACGGCGGCGGCTCTCGCGGTGCTGGCCCTCTGCACCGTCTCTCCCCTTTTCTCCCAGCTCAACCCCAAAGACCTTCCCCAGAAATACAGGACGTGGATCGAGGAGGAAGTCGTCTACCTCATCACTCCCGGCGAAAAGGCCGTCTTTCTCGAGCTCACGACGGACCGCCAGAGGGATTCCTTCATCGAAGCGTTCTGGAGGCACCGCGACCCCACTCCCGGAACGGACAAAAATGAATTCCGGGAGGAACACATCCGCCGACTGAATTACGTCGATCGCTACTACCGCGGCACGGGCAAGCCCGGCTGGAAGACGGACCGGGGCAAGGTCTATATCATCCTGGGTCCGCCGATGAGCATCCGCGAATTTACCGGGATCGCGACTCTTTACGAGGCGCAAACCTGGTCCTACCAGGATCTTACGCTGCCGGGCCTGCCCTCGGCTTTCGACCTGCTTTTTTACCAAAGGAACGGGATGGGGGATTTCATTCTCTACAACCCGGCCGCAGACGGACCGTGGAACCTGATGTCCAACTACAGAGGCAACGTCGGCGACTACGCCGAAGCCTACGAAGCCCTGAGCGTCATGGAGCCCGAACTGGCCCGGGCCTCGGTCTCATTCATCCCGGGAGAGACGGTCGTGACCATGCCGTCCCTGATGTCGATGTCCATCATCCAGAATTTGGACGCCTCGGCCTACCGGTCCGTCGAGGATTCGTACGCCCGGAAGTTCCGGGAATACAAGGACATCGTCGAGGTGGAATATTCGGCCAACTATATCGACAGCAGCTCGGTCGTCCAGGCCCTCCAGGACCCGTCGGGAACATGGTTCGTCCATTACGTCCTTGAGCCGAGCAACATCTCGATGGGCGGTTACGACAGCGGGATCTCGACCGACCTCATCTTCAACGGCATCCTGACGGATACGCAGGGCCGGACGATCTATCAGTTCGAGAACAAGGTCCCGCTGCGTTTCAACAGGGAACAATTCGAAAAGCTCAGGCAACGCCCCTTCGCTTTCGCCGGCGTGTTCCCCGTTGTCCCCGGCGACTACCGGCTTTCCGTCCTCATGAAAAACTCCGTCTCCAAGGAATTCACTTCCCTCGAAAAGACGATCAGCATCGCGGCGGGGCCGTCCCCCCCTCGCCTGACGCCCCTTCTGCTCGCATTCAACGCCGTTCGTCCTGAAGCGCCGGGGCGCGTCCCCCAGCCGTTCGCGTCGGGGAAAGTCCGGCTCTATCTGCAACCGGATCCCTCATTCATAACCCAGGATAAGCTCCACGTCCATACCCAGATTTTGGATCTTTCTCCTGATCTGCGCGCCGGCGGATCCCTCAAGTTCATCCTAGGGCAGGATGGGAACGAGATAGAATCCCGGCTCCTGCCGCTGGCCGAGAATCCGGATCCGCTCAACCGCATCGAGGTCTTTCCTCTCGACCGGATTCCTCCCGGATATTACGCCGTCGCCGTCATCCTAATCGATCAGGACGGCCAAGAGATCGACCGGCAGAAGAAGGATTTCGTGGTCTCCACGGCCGATTACCTGCCCCGGCCGTGGGTCCACTCGAACTCCCTCCTCGACGCAGGGGGACCCGCCCTGATCGAGAATATTCTCGGCCGCCAATGGGCCGCCAAAGGCGACCTCGGGGCCGCAGTCCCCCGGCTTGAAAAAGCCTACCGGGCCGGCCCCAAGACCCGATCATACGCCGTCGATCTGGCCCGGGCCTACTTGGATCTCGACCGGAAGGCCGAGGCCCTGGCCATTCTTCAGCCTTTCGCCGCCGAAACCGAGACGGATCATGAGCTCAGCATCGTTCTCGGCGAGACATACCTCTCCCTGGGCCGGTTCCAAGAGGGACTCGGGGTTTTTCAGGGTGCCTTGACTTCTTTCGGCCTGAGCGCCGGCGTTCTCAACAAGATCGGTGAGTGCCATCTCGGACTCGGCCAGACAGAGGAAGCCCTCGCCGCCTGGCGGAAGTCCCTCGAGATCGAGCCCGATCAGCCCGCCCTCAAGGAGCGGCTCGAGACCGTCGAAAAGCGGCGGTAGAAATGGCGTCGCCTTTCCATAGCCGACGGAAACTCCCGTCACGTATGTTGATTTTCCCTTGATGGATCAGATCTCCTTTTGCCCCAAGGGGAACCTTTATTACACCGTTCGGCAATGTGAGAATGGGCAAGATGGAGATCGAGCGGGTGAACGTTTCGGGAAAGGAATCCGCCTTTTCTTGCCGGGATGACGGCGGCGGCATCGAT
>JAFGRZ010000022.1 GCA_016934895.1 Candidatus Aminicenantota bacterium | reverse complement strand
GAGCGGGTCAACCGGCTCGGCGAAAACCTAAAGGAGACGCTCACCATCGCCAGCGTCGAAGGCGAGGAGTTTACCGCCGAGGTGATCGCCCGGCTCCAGGACGCCGAGATCTTCTCCCTGATCAGGATACTCAGCCGAGAGCTGGAGAAGCGTCACCACCTGGTCTCGGCCAAGGGCATCCGGCAGCTCGCCAAGCAGCGCCTCTCCCTCTATCTCTTCCAGCACATCCTCTTCCAGCGATACCTCTACAACAGCCTGGACGCGGTCGAGAGGGCCCACCTCCACGAACAGGTGGGGACAGTCCTGGAGAATCTCTACGGCGACGAGACGGATGAAATCTCCGTCCAGCTGGCCAGGCACTTCACAGAAGCGGGAAACGCGCCCAAGGCGATCGAGTATCTGCAGAAGGCGGGACAGAGGGCGGTGCGGCTTTCGGCCAACGAAGAGGCCATCGCGCACTACCGGAAAGCCCTGGACCTTCTCCTGAAGCACCCGGAATCTCCCGAGCGTGACCTGCAGGAGCTGGCTCTCCAGCTTGCCCTTTATATCCCGGAAGGTTCGCTCAGGGGAATCGGGTCGCCGGATGGAACCCGGGCGATTCTCAGGGCACAGGAACTGTGTGAAAGGATCGGCGAGAATCCCCAGATTTTTGCGGCCCTCGTCCTCCTGTCCTTTTATTACGGTTTCGGCCGGGCGGATTACAGGAAAGCGCTCGGGCTCCAGGAGCGGATCGCGCGGATCGCCGAAAAGACAGGAGATCCGTTGCAGCAGGCCATCTGCTCTTACACGACGACTTGGCCGCTCCTGAACGTCGGGGAGCTGACCAAAACGGTGGATCATGCCAGGCAGATGAACGCGGTGTACGACCCGGCCAAGCACAGTTTTCTGGCCCACATTTTCAGCTTCGACCTGGGCGTTTTGAACCGGGGATTAGGTTCCTGGGCTCTCTGGTTCCTGGGTTATCCCGATCAAGCGCGGGAAGATTACGAAAAGGGCATGGCCGATGCCCGCCAGTTCGAGCATCCCTATACCCTGGCCTTTGCCATGGTGGGGGCAGTGGAGTTGTACTGGTTCTTGAGAGAGCCGGAAAACGTCGCGCGGTATCTCAAAGAGCTGGCGGCGATCTCGAATGAGAAGGGATTCGTCTATTGGCAGGCCCATGCCGTCTTCTACCTGGGCGAGGCACTCGTTGCTGAAGGAAAAATCCAGGACGGAATCGCCGAGATGCGCCGGGGCCTCGACATCATGCTGGCGGCGGGAACATTGACCTGCTTCTCCCGGCTTCTCGCCAGGATGGCCGATGCCTGCATGAAGGCGGGCGAGATAGACGCCGGGCTGAAGGCTGTCGATGAAGCCGCCGAGGTGAAGTGCAAGTTCGACGAAAGATACATGGAGGCCGAGATCGACCGCCTCAAGGGCGAGCTGCTGCTCAGGAAAGGGCAAGACGCGGAGGCGAAGAAGCTGTTCGAGCGAGCGCTCGAGGTTTCGAGAGCCCAGCAGGCGAAATCGCTGGAACTCCGGGCGGCCATGAGCATGAGCCGGTTGCTGCAAGAACAAGGGAAGGCGGAAGATGCATATAGACTCCTTGAGGGAGTTTATTGCTGGTTCAGCGAAGGCTTCGACACCGCGGACCTGAAAGACGCGCGGGCCCTCCTCGATGAGCTCAAACCCCTATAGGCACAATTGGAATAGACATGGACGGTCCGGTCTTTTTTGGCTCACAATTCTTCAAGACGTGTAAAAACGCGAGTCTGAATAGACGGGAGAGTATCCCTCTTTTAGAGGGCCGCTCGAAACGAGGGTTGGGAAGGGTTCTCTCGTTTCCCTTACGCTGGATGGGAGAGGGCGGAGGGAGAGGGTGAAGAAAAAGAGGACCGTCCCCTTTTTTGTCATCTTTTTCATTTTCTCGGCGACAGCGGCGGAGCTCACCATGGCGTATGCAATCGAAGATTTCGATTCTGTCTTTCCCGCGGAGGTCAACGGCTGGAAAAAGGTGGAGCCGACGGCGACCTACGACAAGACCAATCTTTTCGACTACATCGACGGCGGCGCGGAACTCTACATCTCCTACAATTTCAAAAAGCTACTGGCCGTCCGGTACAAAGGCAAAGGCGATGAAGAGATCGTGATCGACATCTTCGACATGGGGGACTCCTTCAACGCCTTCGGTGTTTTCTCCCACGGCCGGGAGCGGGAGGACGGGCTCGTCGGCCAGGGCTCCGAGTACGGAGGCGGCCTCCTGACCTTCTGGAAGGACAGGTATTACATTTCGGTCATGGCCTACCCGGAGACGAAAGAAAAAAAGGAACTTGTCCTGGAGTTCGGTCGGAAGATGGCCGCGGCGATCCCGAGGGAAGGAGCGCTGCCTCCGGTTTTGGAGCTTCTTCCCAAAGAGAATCTTGTCCGGGACAGCATCCGATACTTCCATCACTATATCTGGCTGAACAGTCATTTTTTTGTCTCCAATGACAACATCCTTCAGATCGACGACGAAACCCAGGCCGTCCTGGCCAAGTACAGGATGGAAGGCATGCTGCTTCATCTTCTGCTCGCTCTCTATCCGGAGCCGGAAAGGGCGAAGAGCGCCGGCGAAAGCTTCCTCCGCCACTACCTGCCGGATGCCAAAAACGGCATGGCCCAGCTTCCCGACGGCCGCTGGACCGGCCGCCGCACGGACGGCCGGATGCTGAGCATCATATTTAATGCCCCGGATAAAGACATCCTGACCTCTTATTTCGAGATGATAAAACCCGCTGCAAACTGGAAATGATGATGGCTCGTGGGACAATTCCAGTGACACGATACCTGATCTGAGTTATTCATAAACCATGCAAAAATTGCCCTCTTCCCCGGCGGTAGAGGGAATTCTATTCAGACGATGAACACAGACGTCAACTTGGCGGGTCCTTATGGTTGGGCAAGGTCGAGCCGGGATGAATAAAGCTTCATGGTTGGTCTTTATGAGTTTGATTTTCGTCCCCGGCTATCAGCGGCTGACCGATCAGCCCGTTCTCCTGCCCGATCTTGAAAAACCCGAGGCGATCGTTATGAACAGCGCCTACCTCGCCGTGGCGGACGGCCCGTCGGTCAAGCTATTCGACGGCCGGACGTTTCAATTCATCCAAACGATAGGACGGGAGGGGCAGGGCCCGGGCGAGTTCCAGGATTTCGCGAATCCACAACTTCTTCCGCAGCATATCCTGGTCAGCAGCACGAATAAGGCTTCGTTGTTCACTCTTGACGGCGACCTCGTTGAAGAAAAAAAGCATGGCCTGGGCGCCTCCTACGTCCTGGCCGTCAAGGACCGTTATGTGGCCTTCGACATCATCCGGCCTGCGGACCAGTCGGAAGGTTTCCAGCTGGTTTACAACCTCTATGACTCAAATTTCCGGAAGATAAGAGAACTGCACCGCGGCGAATGGCTCCTCAAGAAAAACAGGCGCCGGGGCTTCTTCGAAATATTTTTTTACGAGACATACGAGGACAAGATCGTCCTGGCCCATCGCCAAGGATTCGTTATCGAGATCCTCGATACCGAAGGCGATATTGTTCACACGATCCGACCCGAATTCCAGCCCCTCCCATTCACAGACAAGGATAAAGAGGAGGTTAGGAGATACTGGCGGGAAGAGAGAGGTTATAATCGAGAGCAGCTCGCGTTTCTCGAGAAAAGGACCGATTTCCCCGATCATTATCCTCCGCTGCTCGCCGGGCGGGTGGATGACGGGAAGATCTATGCCGTCACCTATCGGAAAGAAATGGGAAGGCACGAGTGCCTTGTCTATGATATGCACGGACGATTCATCAAACGGACATGGCTACCGCTGACCTTGGCGGCCCCCAACTTCGCCGGCCCGTTCGCCATCCGGAGTGACACTCTTTACCAGCTCATTTACGATGACAAAGAGAGTGTCTGGAAATTGCATCGCGACGTTCTGGATTGAGTTCTCGCCAAACGGGCCAAGGCGAAAAAAAGCCGTTTTTTGAAACGGAACAAGCCAAAATCCGCTGATTTCCGTATAATGAACAAGAAATAAGGAAATCAGACGAATCCCTGAAGGAGCGCCATGAAAAAAAACAAACCGCTAACCCGGCGTGATTTCATCAAAAAGACATCACTGGCCGCGGCCGGAGGAGCCGTGTTCCTGGCCCAGCCGGAATGGGCGAGGCTGAAGGCCGAAAGCACCTCTAAAACGGCCGGGAAGGTCAAGGTTGTGCTGGTGCGGAACAAGGACGTCCTGGACGAAAACGGCCGTCCCGTCTACGACGTGGTCCAGGAGATGCTGGACGCGGCGGTGACCGAGCTCACCGGAAGGCCGGATCCCGTCGCGGCCTGGAAATCGCTCATCAAGCCCGATGATGTCGTCGGCATCAAGAGCAATGTCTGGAGATTCATCCCGACGACCCCCCCGGTGGAAAAGGCCCTGAAAAAGCGGGTTCTGGACGCCGGTGTGGACGAATCGAATATCGCCGTCAGCGACCGGGGCGTTCTCAAGGACCCCGTTTTCCAAAAATCGACCGCCCTGATCAACGCCCGCCCGATGAGGTCCCATCATTGGTCGGGCGTCGGCTCGTTGATCAAAAACTACATCATGTTCGTCCCCGCGCCCTGGGATTACCATGACGACTCCTGCGCCCGCCTGGCCACGATCTGGGACAATCCACTGGTCAAAGGCAAAACACGCCTGAACGTCCTGGTCATGCTGACCCCCCAGTTCCACGGCGTTGGTCCCCACAATTTCAACCCCAAATACGTCTGGTCATACCGCGGTTTCATCGTCTCTTTCGATCCCGTCGCGGCGGATTCCGTCGGGCTCCGCATCATCCAGGCGAAAAGGCAGGAGTTCTTCG